>NZ_CP016359.1:575000-875000 GCF_001951155.1 Christiangramia flava JLT2011 | reverse complement strand
AAGAGCTGGCTTCCAGTATCAAGAAATCTTCCGCGGAAGTGGTGATGATGATTGGTGCAGGAGATATAGGAGAAGAAGTGGAAAAGGTCCAAAAAGCATTGTTGAATGAAGCGTAGTTTACCCTACATAAAAGCCGGGTTTTTACTGGTATTGGTAGTGTTTCTTTTTGGTTTTGCTGAAAAAAGGCATTCAGCCAGAAAGATCAACGATGTGAAAGTGCATTTTACCGACTCGGAAAACCTCTATGTCCCTGAGGAAGTGGTTAATAAATTGTTAATACAAAATGATGGAGCCACCTCAGGTGAAGGGCTAGAAGCTTTAGATTTGAATAGGGTGGAGTCTCTTTTGAATGCTCACGACATGATTGAAAACGCAGAAGTCTATCTTACTCTGGATGGGCAACTTGCGGCAACCGTGAGCCAGCGAAAACCAATTGGACGAGCTATAGGAAATTCCTCATTTTACCTGGACCGGCAGGGAAAAGTGATGCCGTTATCGGCATATTATTCCGCAAGAGTGCCTTTGTTAACGGGTTTTAACGAGAAAAATGTTTCGGAAGTTTACCCGTTATTGAATCAGGTGGAGAAGGATGATTTTCTGAAAAAGCATATCACGGGAATCCATCGATTACCCGGTGGGAAGATGGAAGTACATGTACGGGGTTGTGATTTTGATGTGTACTTTGGAGATTCTTCCAGAACAGTTTTGAAATTCAACAATTTCAAGGCATTTTATAAAAAAGCGCAGAAAGACAAAAAGTTAAATACCTACAAAAAAGTGAACCTACAATTTGGCGACCAGGTTGTGTGCACTAAAAAATAGTTTATGGAACAAAACGATATTGCAGTAGGATTAGACATAGGGACCACCAAGATTGTGGCAATGATCGGCCGTAAGAATGAATACGGAAAAGTAGAGATCATTGGCATTGGGAAATCCAAATCTTTAGGGGTTCACAGGGGCGTGGTGAACAATATTACGCAAACCATACAGTCTATTCAGCAGGCAATACAGGAAGCAGAAGCAGATAGCGGATTGAAGATCAGCGAAGTGGTGGTTGGTATCGCGGGACAACATATCAGGAGTTTACAGCATAGCGATTATATCACGCGTCCTAACCCGGAAGAAGTGATCGATGCAGATGATATTCATACACTTTGCAACCAGGTTCACAAACTGGTCATGCTTCCGGGAGAAGAGATCATTCATGTGCTTCCGCAGGAATTTAAAGTAGACGGTCAGGCCGAGATCAAAGAGCCTATCGGGATGTACGGCGGAAGACTGGAAGCTAATTTCCACGTGGTAGTTGGTCAGGTTTCTTCGATCAGAAATATTGGAAGATGTGTAAAAAGTGCGGGGCTGGAGCTTTCTGCCGTGACTTTGGAACCTTTGGCTTCGGCCAATGCTGTTTTAAGTCAGGAAGAGAAAGAAGCCGGAGTTGCTTTGATAGATATTGGTGGTGGTACAACAGATCTGGCCATTTTTAAAGATGGGATCATCCGTCATACGGCTGTAATCCCTTTTGGAGGTAATGTGATCACTGAAGATATCAAGGAAGGTTGCTCGATCATTGAAAAACAGGCCGAATTGCTGAAGATCAAGTTTGGATCGGCTTGGCCTGGAGAAAATAAGGATAACGAGATCGTTTCGATTCCGGGGCTGCGTGGCCGGGAACCGAAAGAGATCACCCTGAAAAATCTTTCAAAGATCATTCACGCGAGAGTGGTGGAAATTATTGAACAGGTATACCTCGAGATCAAGAATTACGGTCACGAGGAACAAAAGAAAAAATTGATCGCCGGCCTTGTTCTTACCGGTGGTGGTGCCCAGCTCAAACATTTGAAGCAGTTGGCCGAATATATTACCGGGATGGATACGCGAATTGGTTATCCTAACGAACATCTGGCCGGTAACAACGATGCCGAAACAACCAGTCCTGTTTACGCAACCGCCGTTGGTTTGGTGATGAACAGCCTGGAGCATGGTAGTGGAAAATTTCAGGAAGAAGCGGTGCTTTCAGATAAAAGAGCTGAGCAAAAAGCGCAGATGGAACAGGAAGAGGAAGTCTATGATTCAGAAGATGAAATGAACGACGAGGAGCCTTCCAGAAAAGTTGCCCGGAAAAGCATTTTTGATAAATGGGCAGAGAAGTTTAAAGATTTTTTAGATAACGCAGAGTAAAAGATACAACCAGTAAAACAGAGTTTATGAGCAGTACAGAGTTTGGAGACATTTCATTCGATTTACCAAAGAATCAATCGAACGTCATCAAAGTGATTGGTGTAGGAGGCGGTGGAAGCAATGCCATTAACCACATGTTCCAGTTAGGGATTAAAGGGGTTGATTTCGTGGTATGCAACACCGATTCCCAGGCACTTGAGAACAGCCCGGTTCCCAATAAGATCCAGTTAGGGGTGTCCCTTACCGAAGGTCTGGGAGCAGGAGCGAACCCGGAGATCGGAGAGAAAGCAGCAGAAGAGAGTTTTGAGGAGATCAAACGCATGTTGGATACCAACACGAAAATGGTCTTTATCACCGCCGGAATGGGTGGTGGTACCGGTACCGGAGCAGCTCCGGTTATCGCCAAACAGGCAAAGGCTCTGGATATTCTTACCGTTGGGATTGTGACCATTCCTTTTCAGTTCGAGGGGAGAAATAGAAATGAACAGGCTCAGATCGGAGTGGAGAAACTGAGAAGCCATGTAGATTCACTTATCGTGATCAATAATAATAAGCTTCGTGAGGTCTACGGAAACCTTGGTTTCAAAGCTGGATTCTCAAAGGCTGATGAAGTGCTGGCAACCGCTTCCAGAGGTATTGCTGAAGTTATTACCCATCACTACACGCAAAACATTGACTTGCGAGATGCGAAAACCGTATTGAGCAATAGCGGGACCGCGATCATGGGTTCTGCAAGCGCTTCCGGTGCCAGCCGTGCAACCGATGCGATCATGAAAGCTTTGGACTCTCCGTTATTGAATGACAACAAAATTACCGGTGCTAAAAATGTACTGCTACTCATAGTTTCCGGAAATGAAGAGATCACTATCGATGAGATCGGGGAAATCAACGATCATATCCAGGCAGAAGCCGGGCACAGCGCCAATATCATCATGGGTGTTGGTGAGGATGAATCCCTGGAAGATGCCATTGCTGTAACCATTATTGCTACTGGTTTCAATGTGGAACAGCAAAATGAGATCACGAATACCGAAACAAAGAAGATCATCCATACGCTTGAAGATGAGCAAAAAGCTGAACATGACCTGAGCGCTAAAAAGACCGGCTATGTGGCTCCAATTTCGAGCGCGCCCGTGGAAGAAAAAGCGGAACCTATACAGGAACCAAAAAATGAGAAGATCGTTCATACGCTGGACGAATCTTTGGAAGAAGTGGATGAAGTAGGGAATATTCAAAAAAAAGTAGATGAAATCCTGAAAACTCCAGATTTTGCCCGAAAGCTGGACGTTTCTTACGAAGAAGTAGATCCAAATGATTTTATCATCAATGATACTTCGGAAGAAGTGAAATCAATGAACGTTCGGGATGCGGAAGAAGTAAGAGCTGAAAAAGAAGAACAATTCATGTTCACTTTCGATATGCCTGCTTCCGAAGAAAGAACTCCTTCAGAAAAATCTGAAAAGAAAGAAGAGGTTAGGAAATTCACTTTGGAAGAAACTGAAGAAGAAACCCGGAATATCAAGGTGAACGAAGCGATCGAGATTGTACCGGTGACGGAAAGTTCTGCACAGGGAATCAAGCGCTACAGCCTGGACGATTATATGGAAATTGAGGAAAGGCTCAATAGTTCCAAAGCTCCGAAGAAAGAAGAAGAGCAGGATGAAACCATCGCATTTGAGAAGAAAACGGTGGCTCCGGCTCAGCCTTCCAGGCATGGTGATGAAGATGATCCTTTTGACAATCCTATTTCCTCAGAGATTGTAAGACAACGCACTGCGGAAAGAAAGGCCAAAATGAAGGAATTCAATTATAAATTTCGCAACAGTTCTGCGCAGATCGATGAGATCGAAAAGCAGCCGGCATACAAGAGAGCGGGAATTGAACTGGATCATAGCAAACCGGGTGAGGGAAAGCTTTCCAGGATGAGCATTGAGCAGGGAGATGATAATGAACTGCACTTTAGAAAGAACAACTCGTTTCTACACGATAATGTAGACTAATTGTAACCTAGCCAATAAAAAAGGTGCCTTTTTCAAGGCACCTTTTTTTATTTTGAAATACGACTCTTTAGTTTTGTCGCTGAGCCTGAACTTCGTCAGTATCTTTTCGGTATTTCAACATGGAGATCCCGGCAACAAAAAATACAAATCCGAGGATTGTAAGTGCCCAGGGGCTTAACATCAGGGCAACGCTGCCAAAAATTCCTAAAACTCCCATTACCAGAGCGATCGCTCCGCCAATGGTCATTACTAGTGCTAAGATTTTAATCATAACATATATTATTGGTTATGAGCTAAAATTACCTAAAGTATTTATTATCAGTAGAATATTAACATATTTTAAAATTTATGCAGGTTCTTCAAAAAGCCATATTTTGAAGGCTGAACACTTTAATTTCAGCTAATTGAAGAAAATTTTGACCGTTTTCTGAAACAAAAAACGGCTCATTTTCAGGAGCCGTTTTTTAACTTTATTTTCAATGATGCAGCCTAATTCCAGTAGATCATGAAATATTTGATCCTGGCATTATCGGGAATTTGAGACGCCATGATCTTTGAGTCGGTATCATACCTCAGGTCTGCTGGAAGCTGTTTTTTATCAATGGTCACATAGGCGTTGATCTCATCTAAAAAGATCACCGCGGCATTTATAGTATTTTCGATCCTGGAGATCGTGAAATTCTCCTGGATATCCTGGAAGGTGCTTTCGGTATTCAGTCCGCTTTTCGTTTTGTAACGCGGGTCCAGGATTTGTATATAGCCAATGGTACTGGTAGAGTCAAATTCCTGAAGCGGTTCCAGGCTTAACAGGGCTTTTCCTTCCTTGTCAAAAACCTTGATGGCATGGGTAGATTTCAGGGTTTCCGGGCCGCTGGTTTGTTTAACGATACTGTCATCTTCGAAAATAGCCTCCAGCTGGTTGATGGTCACATCCTTCTTCAACGCGCCAACCTGGTTGGCAGTTATCAGGTAAGGATCATCTTCGTCTTTCTGGCATGATACTATGGTCGCGGCAATGGCCACGATCAAAATTGATTTTTTAAGCATTGTTTCGATTGATTTTCTATTTCATTAATTTATTCAGAATCCCGAGTACGCCCCTGATGAAAGTGGCGCTCGTCAAAACCTTGATGACCGCTCCTTCGGTACTGGATTTTTTTCTTCTGCTCGTAGGTTTTGCGATCTCCTTGCGCTCGACCTTTGCCTTTTCCTTCGCCTCTTCTTTTTCTGCCTGTTCGATTTTCTTATTCAGGATCTCGTAGGCACTTTCACGGTCGATTTCCTCATTATATTTCAGTGCAAGATTGGAATTTTTGATCAATTCTTTTCGTTCAGAATCACTTAAAATATCCATTCTACTCATCGGCGCTCGCAAATAGGTGGCTGCCAACGGCGTAGGACGACCTTTTTCATCCAGAGCCGAAACCAGCGCTTCTCCAATACCTAACGCGGTAAGGATGTTTTTGGTATCGTAATAATCTGATTCCGGATAATTTTCTGCGGCCAGCTTGATCGCACGTCGGTCTTTGGCGGTAAAAGCCCTTAATGCGTGCTGGATCTTCAGTCCCAGTTGTCCCAGGACATCTTCCGGAACATCGGCCGGGTTCTGAGTCACGAAATAAATTCCAACTCCTTTGGAACGGATCAATTTAACGATATTTTCGATCTGGTCCAGCAGGGCATCTGATGCTTCTTCAAAAATAAGGTGCGCTTCGTCTATAAAGAGGACCAGCTCCGGTTTTCCGCTGTCGCCCTGTTCCGGGAAGGTTGTATAAATTTCAGCAAGCAGGCTTAACATAAATGTGGAAAACAACTTTGGTTTATCCTGAATGTCATTCAGCCGAACAATATTCACATAGGCACTACCGTCATCTTTTTTACGAAGCAGGTCCTGAACGTCAAAAGAACGCTCACCAAAAAAGCGTTTCGCACCCTGTTGTTCCAGTGCCACGATCTTACGCAGAATGGCCCCCGTTGAAGCGGAGGAGATCCTTCCGTATTCCTCGGAAATTTCTTCTTTTCCATCTTCGGTGACCCACTGTAGCATCTTTTTGAGATCTTTTAGATCGAGCAGCGGCATCTGGTGGTCATCACAATATTTGAAGAGGATGGCCAGCACGCCGGTTTGTGTTTCACTGAGGTCCAAGATGCGCGATAGCAGTACCGGGCCAAATTCGCTCACAGTAGCGCGCAGCCTTACGCCATCCTGTTCAGAAAGCGTTAGCAGTTCGGCCGGTGATTTCCTGGGTGTAAAAGGGAAATTCAGTTTTTGGTGGCGTTCCGTAATGAAATCGGCACCCGGTGAAGGCTGGGCAATACCGCTCAAATCTCCTTTAACGTCCATCAATAGAACCGGCACGCCTTTTTCGGAAAGGTTTTCTGCCAGGATCTGCAGGGTCTTTGATTTTCCCGTTCCCGTGGCACCAGCAATGAGCCCGTGGCGGTTCATGGTTTTCAGCGGAATTTTCACGGCAGCATCGGCGAAAACTTCATTTTCGTAAATCGCCGCGCCTAAATAAATGTAATCTCCTTTTGGTTTGTAACCGTTGGAAATATGCTGAACAAATTCTTCAGTTTTACTCATGATCTTTTATTTCACAGGGGTTTCCAGTAATTGTATGCTTCCGTTTTCGGCGTCTATTTCCGCCGAAATACCGTTTGGAATGGTTGAATTATCTTTGATATGGCCAATCATCGCTCCTGAAAATGCCGGAATGCCGAGTGGCTTGATATAGTGATCTATGACTTCTTCCAAAGTGAGAGAACCGTAGCCGCCACCGGGATCACAATCGGTACATTTTCCGAAGATGAAACCGGTAATCTGGTCCAGTACTCCGCCCAGTTGAAGCTGAGACATCATGCGGTCTACGCGGTAGATTTTTTCTCCCACATCTTCAATATAAAGCAGTTTGTTTTCCCAGTTCTGCGGAAAATAAGGCGATCCCATAATGCCGGTAAGAACTGATAAATTTCCTCCAAGCAGTTCACCTTTGGCTTTTCCGGGCTGTATCGTCCTGATCCGATTATTGGTCTGGACAAGCTCATCGCCAATTTCTTCAGGGTTGGATAGCAACAGTTCCTTTCCATCAAACAGGATTTCCCGAAAATGATCGTAGGCAAAACTGTTCCAGGTAGAAGTCGCCATTGGTCCGTGATAGGTCACCAAGCCTGTATTTTCAAAAATTGCCAGGTGCAGTGCAGTAATATCGCTATAACCAATGAAAATTTTAGGATTCTGCCTGATCGCGTCATAGTCTATTAAAGGAAGAATTCTTGCGGCGCCTGAACCTCCTCGAAGGCAAATTACAGCATCGATCTCCGGGTCGCGAAACATATTGTTGAATTCTTCAGCGCGCTCCTCATCGGTCCCGGCTAAATGGCCATAGCGGCTTTTCGTAAATTTGCCAAATTTTACTTTTAAACCCATGGCCTGTAAGGATTCTTCCGCGATCTCGTATGGCTCACTGGTAAAAATGGCACTGGCCGGGCTCACGACTCCCACGGTATCTCCCTCTTTTAAACGTTTGGGTTTGATGATATTCTTAGCAGTCTCCTGACTCTTGCTCATGCTGAAGGAGCTCAGCGGAACGGCAAGTCCTGCCAGTCCCAGGCTATGTAAAAAATGTTTTCTTTTCATGGAGTTCAATAATTGTCGCGTATCATTTCAAGAATGTGTTGCATCTCTTTCTTCAATTCAGCCGATGGAATGGTGAAATTGCTATTCATAAAGCTGAAGATAAGGGTTTTTCCTGATTTCGTTTTTAAATAGCCGCTCAAGCTATGATTATTGCTGAGCGAGCCGGTTTTGGCAAAAATATAGGGTTCTTCTGCCTGGTAAAAATTTTTGATGGTCCCCGAATAACCTCCCGCTGGTAAGAGGTTAAAAAGTCGGTCTTCCGGCACTGTTTCTCTGATCTTTCGCAGCAGGGCCACCAGGCTTCTCGGCGTAAAAAGGTTGTAGCGTGAAAGTCCGGAACCGTCCCTCCAGACGGGTTCATCTGGCAGATCTTTCAGTTCATTTTCCTTCATATAGTTAATGGCAATCCTGGTTTTCAAGCTGTCGCTGAGCTTTTCAGAAACCATTAAAAGGATTTGCTCCGCGATAAAATTGTCGCTTACCTGAAGCATTTGTTTGTATAGACTGTCTGCTGAAATGCTGTACAGTGTTCGGTTTAGTTCCTTTGGGGCCTGTTTAGTGATTCTGACCGACTTTTTCAAAGTGTCTGATAACAGTTTTAAAAAGACTTCTTCAGAATATTTGATGGGTACCCATTTGCGGATTTTTTCTTTTTTCAGGGAAATTTCAAACCGGTTGTTTTCCAGATTTCGTTGAATAAGCGGATTGTTTTCTGAAACTTCTGAGTAATGCAGACTGTCCTTAAAAATTGCAGGAAGGACTTTATCCAGTTTTCCAGAATCATTGAAATCAAATTCCACCAGGCTTCCGTAAATCGGGAAAGCGAACCGCTCAGCCGAATAATAGTCGTTATAATCATCCCATGCCCATCCGGGGCCGAAAAATTTTTCAGTATAAGAAGGAGAGACATAAACCAGGTTTTCAGCTTCTTTCAGGAAGTTGTAAACTTTGCTTTCAGGCAGGTCGCGATTGAGAAAGGAAGGATCGCCGGTTCCTTGAATATATAAGGTGTCATTGAAATTGGCATATTTGAGAGCGGGAATGGAATCGCCCAAAACCTGTAAACCGGTATAAAAAGTAAAAAGTTTGGTGTTGGAAGCGGGCGTAAAATATTTGTCGGAATGGTACTCGTACAACATTTGGTCTTTTTCCGGATCGTATACCGCCAAGCCTGCGAAACCGTGCTCAAATGCCTGTGCTTTTTCAAATTCCTGATCGATTTTTTTGGGGAGCCGCGACGCTCCGCAGGAAATTAACAAAGCCGGAATCGCTAAAAGGAATAATATTTTGATATTTCTGAAAAAGAGTTGGGTTGGCATTAGTTACTAATATGGCGGTTTGGTATCCGAAATTTAAAAATAAATGCCTTGCCAGCCGAGAAACACCCGCGGAAAAGTGAGCTACGCCTAAAATTTGTATTTTACCAATCTAAATTCACGCTATGCAAAAGTTATATCTGATCGCTTTCCTTATTATTTCTGTTAGTTCGGCATGGAGCCAGGATTTTGAAGAAAAACTTTATGAAGATTATCAGGAATACAAGGAGCCGGAGATTACAAACAGGAGATTTAAACATGCCCTGGTAACCCAACTGCTGGATAAGCATCGCGATGGAATTTTTAAGATTCAACAGGTAGGAGAATCTATAGAAGGTAGGAGCCTCAATCTTGTAAGTATTGGAACGGGTGAGACCCAGGTCTTTCTCTGGTCGCAGATGCATGGCGATGAGTCTACCGCTACGATGGCCATTTTCGATATTCTTAATTTTTTTGAATCGGCAGGTTTTGAGGCAGAAAAGGAATTGATGCTGAGTAAGCTAAGCATCCATTTTTTACCGATGCTGAATCCTGATGGAGCCGAAGTGTTCCATCGTCGGAATGCCCTTGGTGTGGATATAAACCGGGATGCTTTGCGATTGCAGTCACCTGAAAGTCAAACACTGAAAAGGATCAGGGACAGCCTGGATGCTGATTTCGGTTTCAATTTGCACGACCAGAGCCGGTACTATAATGCCGAACGAACTGCGAAACCGGCGACGATCTCGTTCCTGGCAACAGCTTATAATTATAAAAAGGAAATTAATGATGTGCGGGCGCGGTCCATGCAGCTTATCGTGCAGATGAATAAGGTCTTGCAAAATTTTGCCCCGGGACAGGTTGGGCGCTACAATGACGATTTTGAGCCGAGAGCTTTTGGGGATAATATTCAGAAATGGGGGACAAGCCTGATGCTTATCGAGTCTGGAGGTTTTGCCGGTGATCGCGAAAAACAGGAAATCCGGAAACTCAATTTTGTAGTCATACTTTCAGCTTTAAAGTCGATTGCCTCAAAAAGTTATGAAAAGGAAGCAATTTCAGACTATGAGAAGATACCGGAAAACGATCGAATGCTTTTTGACCTGAAATTGAAAAATCTGAACTATGAGCTGGAAGGGAATTCGTATATCCTGGATTTGGGAATCAACCGAAATGAAAATGCCGCGGAGCATGAAAATGGCTTTTATTACACGGCTTCTGTTGAAGACCAGGGCGATCTTTCTACCAGTTATGGTTATGAAGAGCTGGATGCACAAGGTTTGACGCTGGAATTTCCGAAGATCTATCCGGATTTGATAGAAACAAAAGAGGCGCTGGGGCAGCTTAATGTTTCGGAATTGCTGAAGCAAGGCTATGCGTACGTCAGAACATCGGAAGAATTGCGGACTGGATCATTTTCGAATTTTCCGTTGAACATGGTTTCTGAAGATTTCCAGCTACGGAATATTTTACAGCCGGGTATTTCGGCAAATTTTATCCTTCGGGAAAAGGGGGAGGTGAAATTTGCGATTATCAATGGCTTTCTTACTGAGTCTGCAAACGCGGAAAAGAACATTCTAAATTCCCGAAATTATAATTAGAAGCCTCTGCCTTAGTTTGCTTATCTTTGCAGGCTATGATTTCAGAAGAGACAAAGGAACTGGTTGATAAGGGGATTATGCTGCCGCTGATGGAGGAATTTTATACCATCCAGGGTGAGGGCTATCATAAAGGTACTGCTGCTTATTTTATTCGGATTGGCGGCTGTGATGTGGGATGTCACTGGTGCGATGTGAAGGAGAGCTGGGATGCTGAAGTGCACCCGCCAACGCCTATCGGGCAGATTGTGGAAAATGCCACGAAATTCAGTAAAACGATTGTGATCACAGGAGGGGAGCCTCTTACCTGGGATATGACGGCGCTGACTTCCGCTTTGAAAAAACAAGGCTGCCAGATTCATATTGAGACTTCGGGAGCTTATGATATGACCGGAACCTGGGATTGGGTGTGCCTTTCTCCTAAAAAGATCAAGCTGCCCAAGCCTGAAATTTATGCCCAGGCCAACGAATTAAAAGTCATCGTTTTCAATAAGCATGATTTTCAATTTGCGGAAGAGCAGGCTGCAAAGGTTCATGAGGATTGCATTCTTTACCTGCAGCCCGAGTGGAGCAATCGCGAAAAGATGATTCCGCAGATCGTGGATTATGTGATGCAAAATCCAAAATGGAAAGTATCGCTGCAAACACATAAATACCTCAATATTCCATAAAAAAAGCGCCTTAAGGGCGCTTTTTAAATTTTTATTTTCGCGATTATTTCGCGTTTTTAAAAGGAACTTTCACGTAGCTGTTATCCCAGCCTATTAAAAGATTTGCTCCTCCAGGTGCTTCTTCGAATGCCATGGAAAGTGCTTCGATCGTATTCGGAGCCTGTCTTACGGGCACTGTAATGCGAACTTCGTCTTTGACATCAGTATACTCATAAGCTCCCCAGGTATTCGTGCTGCTGTTTAAAATGATGGTCCATTCTTTTTCATTCGGAATGGTGAAAAGGCTATAAGTTCCGGCCTGGATCACTTTATCGCCTACTTTCATGTTGCGGTATAAGGTAAGTTCCGTTGTTTCGTTTGCGCCGGTACGCCAAACTTTCCCGTAAGGCACCAGTTTACCAAAAACTTCTCGTTCACGTTTTTGAGGTCTGCTGTAGATCACTCTTGCTATGGGCGCATCTTCCTTATCTCGGTATAATGCCAAATCCATCGGGCTGGCATCTAGCTTTGAGAAATTTAAGCCGCTGTCTTTTTCAGTTTGAGCGTTCATTTGCGGGGTTAACATCAGGCAAAGAACACTGGCTATTCCTATTGCAATTTTTTTCATGTCTTCGGTTTTTTGAATTATTCTATTAGAACTTTAAAGATAGCTGAAGGCTTATGGTGATATTGTTAAATTATTACTTAAAAGCTGTTAAAATTTACAGGTTTTCAGATGTAAGCAGAAATCTTAAAATAATGAGCTGAGGATTTCATGTAATATTGAATTGTAATTTTTGTGTTTTCAAATGAAATCAATAATGATATTTATGTTTTATAAAGATAAGTATCTAATCATATTTGTATTGCAATATTAAACAAACAAGTCATGTGTGGAATTTTAGCAGTTATCGGAAAAGAACTTGACCAGGCCAAAATTAGCGGTTTGTCAAAAAGAATGTCTCATAGAGGGCCCGATGAAAGCGGATTGAAAATTACGGATAAAGGTTACGTGCTAGCGCACGAAAGACTTTCCATTGTGGATCTAACAACCGGAATTCAGCCAATTCAGGGAACCCGTTCAGCCTGGATGGTACATAATGGGGAGATCTATAACCACATGGCACTTCGAAATAATGAATTAAAGGATCACACTTTCCGTACAACCGGAGATTCTGAAGTGATCGTGCATCTATATGAAAAGTACGGTTATGACTTCGTGGATATGCTGGACGGTGTTTTTTCTTTTGTTGTGATAGACGGTGATGATTTCATCGTAGCTCGTGACCCGATTGGGGTAAAACCACTTTATTATGGAACTGATGAGACCGGTGCGATCTGGTTCGCCAGTGAAATGAAAGCTCTGGCAGATCATTGCGTGGAATTTTCAGCTTTTCCTCCTGGTCATTATTATACTCCGGAAACCGGCTTTGTAAGATATTATAAGCCAGATTGGTTTGAAGCTGATAAGGCTGTAGAGCCGGCAGATTTGGCAAAACTACGCCAGGCATTGATCGATGCTACCGAAAAACGCTTGATGGCAGATGTGCCGCTGGGCGTCTTGTTAAGCGGAGGCTTGGATTCTTCCCTTACTTCCTCTATCGCAGCCAGACTGATGGAAGATTCGGGTCAGAAACTACATTCCTTCTCTATAGGATTGGATCCTGATGCGCCAGATTTGAAAGCGGCCAGAAAAGTGGCAGATTTCCTGGGAACTGAGCACACCGATGTGTTCTTTACAGTGGAAGAAGGAATTGAAATTCTGGAAAAACTCGTATGGCATTTAGAGACCTACGATGTTACATCGATTAGAGCAAGTACACCAATGTATTTCCTTTCAAAGGTGATCGCTGAAAAAGGAATTAAAGTGGTGCTTTCCGGGGAAGGTTCAGATGAAATATTTGGTGGCTACCTGTATTTTAAAAATGCTCCTTCGGCTCCTGAATTTCAGGCGGAAACCATTAGAAGAGTGCAACGACTTTCTACTGCCGATTGTTTGAGGGCAGACAAGTCGACCATGGCTCATGGATTGGAAGCTCGTGTGCCGTTCCTGGATAAGCAGTTCCTGAAAACGGCGATGGAGATCGTTCCGGAAGAGAAGATGCCAGTAACCTATGACGGTGTGGAGAAATACATCCTTCGTAAAGCTTTTGATACTCCTGAAAGACCATTCCTGCCGGATGAGGTGCTTTGGAGGCAAAAGGAGCAGTTTAGCGACGGGGTTGGATACAACTGGATAGATCAGTTGATCGAGTACGCTTCAGCACGCGTGAGTGATGAGGAATTAGCATCTGCTGCGGAAAAGTTCCCAATCAACACGCCATCCACCAAAGAAGCCTATTTTTACAGGGAGATCTTCCATAAACACTTCCCTCAGGAGTCTGCCGCGAAAACGGTAAAAAAATGGATCCCAAAATGGCAGAAGGACCTGGATCCAAGTGGAAGAGCAAATGAAACTCATGTTGCCCCGGGAATGAAAAAAGAGCTTGCCAAAGTTTGATTTAGCCGGCAATCATTTTAATATCACCCGAACTGTGAATTATTTCTTAAAACAGTTCGGGTTTTTCCACATAATTTGTTGATAACTTAAGGGCTCAACGCTCGGTTCCAATCTGTTAAAAGTATGCGAATTGTTATATTTGTTCGTTATCGAAAAGAGACGAATTAATTAGCAAATATATGAGCGAAGAAGCTAAGAAGCATAATTATTCAGCCGATAGTATTCAGGCGCTGGAGGGGATGGAGCATGTGCGCATGCGGCCATCCATGTACATTGGTGATACAGGCGTTCGGGGACTTCATCATTTGGTTTACGAGGTGGTGGATAACTCGATTGATGAGGCGCTGGCCGGGCATTGTGATACCATTAAGGTAGATATAAACGAAGATAATTCCATTACCGTAGAAGATAACGGGCGTGGAATTCCGATCGACCTTCATAAGAAAGAAGGTGTTTCTGCACTGCAGGTGGTAATGACTAAAATTGGAGCAGGTGGAAAATTCGATAAAGATTCTTATAAGGTTTCCGGAGGTCTGCACGGAGTTGGTGTAAGTTGTGTAAATGCACTTTCTACCCATCTAAAGGCGACCGTTTACCGCGATAACCAAATCTGGGTTCAGGAGTATGAAATAGGGAAGCCACTTTACCCTGTAAAACCTACCGGTGAAACCGACCTGAGCGGTACAATTGTGACCTTTAAGCCGGATCCTTCCATTTTTCAACAAACTTTAGAATATAACTATGATACGCTGGCAAGCCGTATGCGCGAGCTGGCTTATTTGAATAGGGGAATTTCCATTACGCTTACTGATCGTAGAAATAAAGACGATAAAGGGGAATTTATTTCTGAAAAGTTCTATTCCGAAGATGGGTTAAAAGAATTCATCCGTTTTCTGGATGGAAACAGGGAGCCGATCATTGCAGATGTGATCTCGATGGAAGGAGAAAAGAATGACATCCCGGTAGAAGTGGCGATGGTTTATAATACTTCCTTCAATGAGAACCTGCATTCTTATGTAAATAATATCAATACCCACGAAGGAGGTACACATTTGTCTGGTTTCCGAAGAGGTTTAACGACCACTTTAAAGAAATATGCTGATGCTTCCGGATTGCTGGACAAGGTAAAATTTGAAATTACCGGGGATGATTTCCGTGAAGGTCTTACGGCAATTATTTCGGTAAAAGTTTCTGAGCCACAATTTGAGGGGCAGACGAAGACCAAACTGGGTAACCGTGAAGTTACTTCAGCAGTTTCTCAGGCAGTTTCCGAAATGCTGGAAAATTATCTGGAGGAAAATCCGAACGATGCTAAAACCATTGTTCAGAAAGTGATACTTGCTGCGCAGGCTCGTAATGCCGCGAAAAAAGCCCGTGAAATGGTTCAGCGTAAAACGGCCATGAGCGTAGGTGGTCTGCCTGGGAAATTATCAGATTGTTCTGAGCAGGATCCAACGCAGTGCGAGGTGTTCCTGGTAGAGGGTGACTCGGCAGGTGGAACCGCCAAGCAGGGGCGTGATCGTAACTTCCAGGCGATCCTTCCGCTACGAGGAAAGATCCTGAATGTGGAAAAAGCTATGTCGCATCGGGTTTTTGATAACGAAGAGATCAAGAACATCTATACGGCGCTTGGGGTGACCATTGGAACTGAAGAAGATAGTAAAGCTTTGAATCTTACGAAGTTGCGTTACCACAAGATCGTGATCATGTGTGATGCGGATGTGGATGGTAGTCACATCGAAACCCTGATTTTGACCTTCTTCTTCCGGTATATGAAAGAATTGATCGAAAACGGTCATATCTATATTGCAACGCCTCCGCTTTACCTCGTGAAAAAAGGAAGCAAAAAGCGCTATGCCTGGAATGAAAAGGAGCGTGACGCGATCGCTGCGGAATATAATGGAGGAGTTCAGATCCAGCGATACAAAGGTCTTGGGGAAATGAATGCGGAACAACTTTGGGATACGACCATGGATCCTGAAAGACGTAAACTTCGCCAGGTAAGTATCGAAAACAGTGGGGAGGCCGATCGTATTTTTTCTATGTTGATGGGAGATGAAGTGCCGCCACGTAGAGAGTTTATCGAGAAAAACGCGAAGTATGCAAATATTGATGCGTAAGACATAAATCTGTTTAAAACAAAAACCCGTACATATTTTGTGCGGGTTTTTTTCGTTACAATTTAAACAGGTTACTAAATTTTATATTTTTACCAACATTAAACCAGATCACCGTGAAAAATTTAAAACACCTTTTAATATTAGGCTTGATATTGCATGCAGGCTATTCATCGGCTCAAGCCATACCGGAAGAGGGCCGTCAAACAGTAGATGATATTTTGTTCCTGGCTGATGTGTTTGCAGCTCCTGCCGCCAGTAGTGCGGCTTACCAGGCAACCGCCGGATGGTTTACATCGGCAAGAGCTTTGGAAGAATGGAAGGTAGATATTTCCCTGCATGGAAACGCACTTTTTGTGCCTAAGAGTAAGCAGGAATTCAGTTTGAATAATTCAGATTTTAACGTGCTGAGAATTGGAGGAGGAAGCAATGGTGCTTTGATTCCCACGGCCTTCGGAAAAAAGAGCGATGTCTATTACGAGGGGAATATCGATGGAAATGATTTTCAGTTTGATGCGATCGATGGGATTGATAAGGAAGTTGTCTTTTATCCGTTTCCGCAAATATCATTGGGACTGCCTTATGGAACTGAAGTGGCTGTAAGGGCGTTACCTGAAATGAGCGTTTCCGGATCCAGGTTCAGCTCTTATGGTGCGGCTATCAAACACAATTTCAGCCAGTATTTCCGTTTTAACGAAGAAGAAGATCTTCAGGTTGCCGGGATCATCAGTTATAATCTATTCGATTTAAAATATAACGAATTCGATCCACTGGTTCTGGATTATGCTTTTAACGGGGCCAGTACCAACCTCATTACCGCCCGGATTATCGATGTTTCGGCTGATATGTGGATGTTCAAAGGAGTTGCTTCCAAACGCTATGAGAATTTCGAGATTTTCGGAGCCTTGGGCGTAGTTTCTTCTAATTTCGAATACAAATTGGGTGGTAGCGGAGCTTTGCTGGGTTATGCAAATGAGGAGCTCAAGACAATTGGTGGAAATGAAACGCAGTTTAAGGGAGATATCGGTTTCAACCTTTTGTTCGATCGTTTTAAGATCAGTACCATGGCGACGGCAGGTAATTACTTCAACATTAATATGGGGCTGCACTTCATTCTGAATTAGCATTTAACCATTCCTTATTATTAATACTGCGTCATTATTCGTAATTTCGCGGTGTTTAATAAATTGCTAATTAATACTTATTAATATGAAAGTTACCATAGTAGGAGCCGGTGCCGTTGGTGCCAGCTGTGCTGAATATGTTGCGATTAAAAATTTTGCTTCAGAAGTTGTGCTTCTGGATATCAAAGAAGGTTATGCGGAAGGTAAGGCGATGGACCTTATGCAAACCGCGACCCTGAATGGTTTTGATACTAAAATTACAGGAAGCACAAACGATTACTCGAAAACTGCCGGTAGTGATATCGCAGTGATTACCAGTGGAATTCCAAGAAAACCAGGGATGACCCGTGAGGAATTGATCGGTATCAACGCGGGAATCGTTAAGGAAGTTGCAACCAATTTGATCAAGCATTCACCTGATGTTACCCTGATCGTAGTGAGTAACCCTATGGATACTATGACCTATTTGGTGCACAAAGCTACCGGACTTCCGAAGAATAAGATCATCGGAATGGGAGGAGCTTTGGATAGTGCCCGTTTCAAATATCGTTTATCAGAAGCTTTGGAATGCCCACCATCAGACGTTGACGGAATGGTAATTGGTGGTCACAGTGATACCGGAATGGTGCCGCTTACGAGAATGGCTACCAGGAATTCGGTGCCGGTTACAGCATTCTTGTCTGAAGACAGGTTGAACCAGGTTTCCGAAGACACCAAAGTTGGAGGAGCAACCCTGACCAAACTTCTTGGAACCAGCGCCTGGTATGCTCCGGGAGCTGCAGTTTCTGGATTGGTGCAGGCAATTGCCTGTGATCAGAAGAAAATGTTCCCGTGTTCAGCGTTGCTGGAAGGGGAATTTGGACTGAATGATATTTGTATTGGGGTGCCGGTAATTCTTGGGAAAGATGGTATCGAAAAGATCGTGGAGATCGAACTGAACGATGCTGAAAAAGCCAAGATGCAAGAAAGTTCTGAAGGTGTAAAGAAAACCAACGGATTGCTTGATGTGTAATTGAACGTCAAAATCTTTTATAATATCTCAGAAAGCCACAGTATTTGTGGCTTTTTTGATATTCAGAAAAGTTAAAATTATCCAAAAAAAAATATTGGGATTTGAATATTGAAGTCCTATATTTGTCCGTTTTTAAAATAGACCTATAATCAATAATTTGAGGAATAATGCAGAATAAAGGACTGATTAGAGTTTTTGCGATTTTGTTCGGCCTCGTGTGTCTTTATCAGCTATCGTTTACCTTCATTACGAACGGTGTAGAAGAGAAGGCAGAGGAGTTTGCGGCCAGTAAATATGGCGAAAATGTTGAGAATTATTCAGAACTAAGAGATCAGGCTGAAGCCAGGTATCTGGATTCCGTAGCCAATGAAGATATCATTGCAGGAATCACCTACAGCGACGCCAAAGAAAAAGAACTGAATAAGGGGCTTGACCTTAAAGGAGGAATCAACGTGATCCTTCAAATTTCAGTTAAAGACATTCTTAGCGGGCTTGCCAACGATTCACAAGATCCTGCTTTTAGAAAAGCGCTTGCTGAAGCTGATGCCGCACAGAGCGACAGTCAGGAAAATTACGTAGACCTTTTCTTTGAGTCTTTCAACAAGATACCTGGAGCCAAATTGGCTTCTCCTGATATTTTTGCGAACAAAACGCTTAGCGACGAGATCAATTATAACATGAGCAATGATGAGGTGGAGCCTATCGTTCGCCAGAAAATTGATGAGTCGATCACTTCTGCATTTGAAGTATTGAGAAAGCGTATCGATAAATTTGGTGTTACTCAGCCAAACATTCAGCGTCTTGGAAACTCTGGTCGTATCCTTGTGGAACTTCCGGGAGCCAAAGACATCAGCCGTGTGAAGAATTTACTTCAAAGTACCGCTCAGCTGGAATTCTGGCATGTGTATAAGAGTGGGGAATTCGGAAATTTCCTCATGCAGGCGAATGCTATCGCAATGCAGATGGACCAGAAAACAGAGCAGGCACAAACTGCTTCTGAAGCCGATACTATTCAAACCAGTGGTGATTCAGAAATCGATGATCTTTTGGCAGATGCCGAAGACAGTACTTCAGTAGATACTCCACAAAGCAGAGGTTTGCTTGGAATGATGGTTTCTCCTGGATATCCCCAGGGACCGGTTCTGGCAACCTTTAAAGTTCAGGATACAGCCAAAGTGATGAATTACCTGAGAAATCCACAGGTTCGTTCATTGCTTTCTTCAGATATGCGTTACGCGAAATTCGTTTGGGGTGTGCCAGATGACGAGTCTCAGACTACCGGTCTTTATGCTCTGAAAGGAAACCGTAACATGGAGCCGCCTCTAAGCGGTAATGTGATTACTGATGCCAGCCAGCAATATGATCAGCTAGGACGAGTGGCAGTGGAAATGCAAATGGATGGTACCGGAGCTAAGATCTGGGAAAATATGACTGGAAAAGCCTCTGCGGAAGGTAGCCAGATCGCCATCGTACTCGATAATATTGTGTACTCTGCCCCTGGTGTATCCAGTGGTGCTATTGCCGGAGGTCGAAGTGAGATCACCGGAGACTTTACGATTACCGAAGGTCAGGATTTGGCCAACGTTTTAAGAGCGGGTAAACTTCCTGCTTCTGCAGATATTATTTCCAGTGAAGTAGTAGGGCCGTCTCTTGGACAGGAGGCTATTGATAGCGGTATGATGTCTTTCATCATTGCCTTAATCCTGGTACTTCTTTGGATGATATTCTATTACGGAAAAGCCGGAGCCTTTGCTGATGTGGCGCTTGCCGTAAACATTTTATTTATTTTCGGTATTCTTGCCGGTCTTGGTGCAGTTCTTACCCTGCCTGGTATTGCCGGTATCGTATTAACGATCGGTATGTCGGTAGATGCGAACGTGCTGATCTTTGAACGTATCAAAGAAGAAATGGCGAAGGGTAAAATTCAGCGTGATGCCATTAAGGATGGATTTAGCAACGCACTTTCTTCTATCCTGGATGCAAACATTACTACTGGTTTAACCGGTTTGATCCTTTTCCTTCTTGGAACAGGGCCAATTAAAGGTTTCGCAACGACCCTTTTGATCGGTATCGCTACATCGCTGTTCACTGCGATTTTTGTAACCAGGTTGTTTATTGATGGGTATGGTAAAAAAGGGAAGTCTCTAGATTTCTCTACGGCGATTACTAAAAACCTGTTTACGAATATGAATATCGACTTCCTGAAAAAGCGCAAGATCGCTTACGTTGTTTCCGGAATCGTGATTCTTGTTGGAATTGGTTCGCTTTTCGTACAGGGATTGAACCAGGGTGTGGATTTTGTTGGAGGAAGAACCTATACGGTTCGTTTCGCTGACGCGGTAAACCCTACGGAGGTGCAGAATGATCTTGTTGCGAAATTCGGAAGTGCGGAAGCAAAAACTTTCGGTCCCGATAATCAGCTGAAGATTACGACCAAATATAAAGTAGACGAAGATGGAGCTCAGGTTGATGAAGAAATTCAAAGAGGTCTTTATGACGCTCTTCAGTCTTACCTTCCTTCAGATCTTACTTATGATGACTTTGTAGATGGCTCTGATGCCAAGACTATCGGAATCATGCAATCTATGAAAGTGGGTGCAACCATTGCCGATGATATTAAAAATGCCTCTTTCTGGGCCGTACTTGGTTCATTGATCGTGGTGTTCCTGTATATCCTGTTGCGTTTTAGAAAATGGCAATTCAGTCTTGGTGCGGTAGTCGCGGTTTTCCATGATGTATTGGTGGTATTGGGTATCTTCTCATTATTGTACAAAATCATGCCTTTCAACATGGAAATTGATCAGGCGTTCATTGCAGCGATTCTAACTGTAATTGGTTACTCGTTGAACGATACCGTGGTTGTTTTTGACCGTATCAGGGAATATGTGAATGAGCACGGTTCCTGGACACTCCAGAGAACGGTGAACGCGGCGCTGAACAGTACATTGAGCCGTACCTTGAATACCTCGCTTACCACCTTGGTGGTTCTGCTTGCGATCTTCATCTTTGGAGGTGAAAGCATCAGAGGGTTCATGTTTGCGTTGATAGTAGGTGTGATCGTGGGTACTTATTCGTCCCTGTTCATTGCTACTCCTGTAATGTATGACAGTGTAAAAAAAGACAATAAAGACGTTCTGAAAAAGAAGTCTAAGCAAACTGAAGAAGAGGCTGCAACGGCCTAATTTTTCAGCTATGTACGATAAGAAAAGCCTTCCAGTTTTGGAAGGCTTTTTTGTTGGGCGAAATTTCCTGAATCAGCGTTATTTGAATTCCACTGTTTGTTCTTGAGAACTTGTCGGTATTAAGTTTCAATACCTCGGAAGGAGTTGCTGAAAAAAGGAATGTGCCTATTGAATTGATTCTGATGTAGCCTGCTTAGCCTTCGGAAGGAGGTATTCCTGATTTACTCATTTTCGCCTGGAGAACTAGCTACTATGGGTTACTTAAGATTCAAGCTCAGGATAGCTTAGTATCATTGAAATCCTTCGGAAGGAGTGGTTGAAAAAAGGAATGTGCCTATTGAATGGAAATTCTAAGGTAGCCTGCTTAATATTCCGAAGAAAGTATTCTTGATTTACTCATTTTCACCTGTATACTAGGTACTTTAGGTACTTAAAATTCAAGCTAAGAATAGCTTAGTATCATTGAAATCCTTCGGAAGGAATATTTGAAAAAAGGAATGTGTCTATTGAATTCAGATCCTAAGGTAGCTTACTTAGCCTTCAGAAGAAAGTATTTTTGATTTACTCATTTTCGCCTGTAAAAAGAGCTACTATCCATTTCTTAAAATTCAAGCCTAAGATTGCTTCGTTAGAAATATAAATCCTTCTGAAATTCGGAAGTAAGATTTGAGAAAGAGGTTGGGCCTTACTGCCAACCAACTAATTAAACATCAAAAAGCCTTCCGTAGAGAAGGCTTGTATTTTAAAAATATGTAGCTTTTTATTCGTTCTTATAAAAATATATCCGATCGCCCTGATCCAGTTTCCATTCTTCACTTAATCCAGCGTTGATCTCCAGGATGAATTGTGCAGGACCCTCAGAAGGAAGGGAGGTTTCATCGAGGGGTTTAGCGTCTTTTTGAATACTTGCCAGCGTACTGTCTTCCCCAAAATAGAGAATATCCAGCGGGATATAGGTGTTTTTCATATAGAAATTACGAGGCCGGGAATCTTCGTAGACGAACAACATGCCCTGTAATTTTTCCATGCTTTTCCGGTACATCAGGCCGGTCTGGTGTTCGTAATCAGTTTCGGCAAATTCGATAGCCAGTTTTGGTAACGTGTCGCCTTCTTTTCGAATAAGATAAAGCGAGCCTTCTTCGGAAAATGTAATAGGTTCTGTAGTTACCGTATGAGAATCTTTGTCCGTGTTTTCACAGGAATTCATTCCGATAAGAAAAGTTAACGCAAGAACACTAAGACTTTTCCTGATCATACCGTGGTCTTTTTGGTTGGCCGATACATAAAGTACAGCCCTGCGATTACGAAAGGAATACTTAGCCATTGCCCTGTATTCAGCAGCCAGGTTCCGCGTTCTTCCACCTGTGGCTCCTTGATGAATTCCACAAAGAACCGAACGGTCCAAAGCAGTACCAAAAACAGTCCAAAAAGATAACCTTGCTTAAAGCGTTTTTCCGTTTTCCAGTAGATAAACCATAAAATGGCAAAGATTACCAGGTAGCTAACCGATTCGTATAACTGCGCCGGGTGGCGCGGGAAATCTTCACCGAGTTTCGCGAAGATCACACCATAATCTGAATGTGTTGGTTTACCGATGATTTCAGAATTAATGAAATTCCCTATCCTCACAAAAATGGCTCCGCTGGCTACCGGGATGACAATGCGGTCCAGGATCCAGAGAACGGGCTTCTGCAAGACTCTTTTAGAATACAGGTACATTGCAACGATAATCCCGATTGCGGCACCATGACTGGCAAGCCCCCGGAAACCGGTGAATTCGAATTCCGGTTCAAATCGCACGGGTAAAAAGATTTCCAGGATGTGATGTTGGAAATATGCCCAGTCGTAGAAGAAAACATGGCCTAATCTGGCACCTATTAGCGTTGCCAGTACGGTATAGATGAAAAGGGAATCCAATTTTTCAATTTCGATACCTTCCCTGGTGTAGATGCTTTTCATGATATACCATCCCAATCCAAAAGCGATGAGAAACATCAGGCTGTAATAGTGTAAGGTGAAAAATCCTAAATCCAAGCCTTCACTTGGGTTCCAGGTTATGGCGCTAAAAATCATAATTTTGTTTCAGTTTGGTGGTAAATATACGTATTTGGCTTTGTTTAAGTCTTTTTGTCGGGTGTTTTTCCAGGCACAGGATCATAACCCGATCCACCCCAGGGATGGCAACGGGAAATTCTTTTAAGTCCCATCCAGAATCCGTGGAACGGTCCGTGTTTCTGAATAGCTTCCAGCATATAACTGGAGCAGGACGGTGAGTACCTGCAACTATTAGGGGTCAATGGGGAAATAAAGTTTTTGTAAAACTTTACAATGGCGATCAGGATGTTGCTGAGCCATTTTTTAAGCATGCTCTTAATTTATGGAAAAAGTTGTTCCTTCCTTGCCGTCCTTCAGCTGAATTCCAAGCTCCAGCAATTGGTCCCTGATTTGATCACTCAGGGCGAAGTTCTTGTTCATCCTTGCTTCAGCTCGTAATTTGATCAGCAGGTCGATCGTGCCCGAAAGTTTATCAGTATCCACGGAATTTGTTTCAACTGCATCGGTCAAACCTAAAATATCGAACAGGAAAGACTTCATGCTGCTTTTCAGTTCGTCACGATCTTCTGAAGTGATCTTCAAACTTCCTTCTTTTACAGAATTGATCATTTTCACCGCATCAAACAGTTTGCTGATCAGGATTGGGCTGTTAAAATCATCATTCATCGCATCGTAGCAGGACTGCTTCCAGGTAGCAAGCTCAGCTTCTGAAGTTTCAGCCACAGCTAGTTCATCGATCGCGTAGTAGGCATCCATCAACCTGTTGAAACCTTTTTCGCTGGCCAATAGCGCCTCACTGGAGAAATCCAGCACGCTTCTGTAATGCGCCTGCAAAATAAAAAACCGAACTACATTTGGGGAGAATGCTTTGGTCAGAATGTCATTGTCTCCTGAGAAAAGATCTTCCGGTAAAATGAAATTCCCGGTGCTTTTGGCCATTTTCTTTCCGTTTAAGGTCAGCATATTGGCGTGCATCCAGTAGTTTACCGGTGATTTCCCGGTAGCAGCTTCACCCTGAGCGATCTCACATTCGTGATGAGGGAATTTTAAATCCATCCCTCCACCATGAATATCGAACTCTTCGCCAAGGTACTTCGTGCTCATAACGGTACACTCCAGGTGCCATCCAGGAAAACCGTCGCTCCATGGAGATGGCCAGCGCATGATGTGCTGTGGCTCCGCTTTCTTCCAAAGGGCAAAATCCTGCGGATTTCTCTTGTCGCTCTGGGCTGCCAGCTCCCTCGTGTTTGCGATCATATCTTCGATCGCACGGCCACTAAGTTTACCGTAGGCGTGATCTTTATTGAACTTCAACACGTCGAAATAGACCGATCCGTTCGCTTCGTAAGCATAACCGTTCTCGAGAATGGTCTTGATGATCTCGATCTGCTCCACGATATGGCCCGTAGCAGTAGGTTCAATGCTCGGAGGCAGGTTATTGAATCGGTGTAAAATATTATGAAAATCAACAGTATATTTCTGAACCACTTCCATTGGTTCGATCTGCTCGAGTCGCGCTTTTTTGGAAATACGATCTTCACCGCTGTCGGCATCGTTTTCCAGGTGTCCGGCGTCTGTGATATTGCGAACGTATCGAACTTTATAGCCTAAATGCTTCAGGTAGCGAAATACCAGATCGAATGAAATGAAGGTTCGGCAATTGCCAAGATGCACGTTGCTGTACACCGTGGGTCCACAAACATACATTCCTACATGTCCTTCATTGATCGGGGTGAAAGTTTCCTTGTCACCGCTCATCGAATTATAGATCTTTAAGCTTTGTTGCTCGTATAGCGCCATGAAATATGCTGATTTTTGGTCTTAAAAGGTAGTGTCTAACTTGATGTAATCCAGAAATTCCCGGCGTACATCTTTTTTCTGAAAGGCTCCTCCAAACTCACTGGTTACGGTACTGCTTTCAATATCCCTGATTCCGCGGCTGTTCACGCAAAGATGTTTGGCGTCGATTACGCAGGCTACATCAGGCGTTCCCAGTACATTTTGCAATTCCTGAACGATCTGCATGGTCATGCGCTCCTGGACCTGTGGTCTCTTCGCATAATAATCCACAATTCGGTTCATTTTGGAAAGTCCCACAACCGTTCCGTTAGAAATATATGCAACATGCGCTTTTCCAACGATTGGAAGAAGGTGGTGCTCGCAGGTAGAATACACGGTGATGTTTTTCTCAACCAGCATTTCACCGTATTTATACTTGTTTTCGAAAACGGAAGCTTTCGGCTTTCTCTTAGGGTCCAGGCCGCCAAAAATTTCATTCACAAACATTTTCGCCACTCGCTGCGGAGTTCCTTTCAGGCTGTCGTCTTTCAGGTCAAGGCCCAGCGTATGCATGATATTGCGAACATCTTCCCTGATTTTTTCAATCTTTTCACTGTCGCTAATCTCAAAGGCATCTTCTCTTAGTGGAGTTTCCGCGCTTCCGCTGGCATGGGCGTCACCCATTTCCTCGATCTCATTCAAAATTTTATCTATTTTCATGCTTTTTTGCAATAGTAGTCGGTTAAAACCGTATTGACTTGCAAAGATACATATTTATAGCATTTTAGCATGCTTCAAAAATAGACTGCTTTTTACTGATTGGGCTGAATATTTCCTATTTTGCAAACTATAAGGTGATTTGGGAGCATGAAACTTAATTTTCGCATACTGCTGACCCTCGCCATGCTGGGTATGGTAGGTCTTGTCAAAGCCCAGGGATCCTTGTGTTCCAATATTGAACCTTTTTGTGCGGGCGACCAGAGACTGGTTTTTGCCAATTCCAATGAAGAAAATACCGATGTAGACGTGGCGGAAGAAGGCCCGGATTACGGATGTCTTTCAGAGCAGCCGTTTCCCTCTTGGTTTTTTATGCAGATCGAAAAGCCGGGCGACCTCAAATTTACTCTTGCACAAAATACGCAAGCCGATTTTTCCGGAGCCGATCTCGACGTAGATTTTATTGTGTGGGGACCTTTCGAAAGGACTGACGATTTTTGCTCATATGACAACCTCACGGAAGAAAACCAGGTGGGTTGCAGCTATTCCGAAGCGGCTACCGAAACCATGACGATCAATAACGCGCAGGCGAATGCCATCTACATCGTTCTCATTACCAATTTTGAACGCTTACCAGGATTCATCAGTCTGCAACAGCAAAACCCCAACGCCGCCGGCCAGGGCTCGACAGATTGTTCCATTTTAGGGAATGCCCTGGGGGACGATATTGCGGTTTGTGGGGAGCAAGAATATGTCCTGGACGGAACCAGTGATGAAGCAAGTGCTTATGCCTGGTACGAACGACTCGAAGGCGAAAATGAATATACCGAGATCGCGGGAGAAGAAGGGCCTACTTTAACAGTTACTCAAAGCGGAGATTACCGGCTGATCTTGACAGATGTTCTGGGTGATAATAGCGAAGCCGACGATGTTACGGTAACCTTTTATGATAACCCGGAGATTGGTGTTGCAGGTGACTTATATTCCTGTGATAGCTCCGGAACTGTAGATCTCACCGAAAATGATGATGATTTTATCGCTTCTCAGGGCAGTGGTTTTTCAGTTCGTTACTATGAGACCCAGGTTGCTGCAGAAGAAGATACAAGAATTTCCAGTCCGGCAACTTTTAATTTTAGTGGGGAGCAATCCATATATGCGCGTGTGGAGAATGATGAAACCGGCTGTCTTTCGGAAATTGGCAGTTTTGAGCTGCTTGCGTATGATTTTCCGCAGTTGAACTTACCCGAATCTGCAGCCCTTTGTGTTTCCGAAGAGGGGAATCTCGTGAATGACCTGGTGCTCGGAGCAGATGTGGGGACGCAATTTTCATACGAATGGCGGGCAGGAAGTACCATTTTGGGTAATTCCGCAATTCTCACCTTAACGGAAGATCCGCAAGTGACTTTCCTGGAACTAATTTTGACCTCACTGGAAACCGGCTGCGAAACGAATTACCAGGTCAATCTGGAACAGGTATATGTTCCAGAGAATCTATCGGTGAATATTTCAGGTTCCGGGTTTGGAGATGGTTATACGCTGGAGCCAATGTTGGAAGCCTCCCGGGATAATCCTTTTGCGGAATATGAATACAGTCTGGATGAGGGAGCCTGGCAGGCTGCGCCTTTTCGCAATGTGAGTGCAGGAAATCATACTATTCGTGGTAGGGAAGTGAATGGTTGCGGCCCTACTTTAAGCTTTCATGTTTACCTGGTAGGTTATCCTAAATATTTCTCTCCTAATGGGGACGGGATTAATGATTACTGGAATGTTTTGAATGATGCTGAAGGCAGTATCAGGCGGCTATACGTTTTTGATCGCTACGGAAAATTGATCAAGCAGCTGGACCCCAGGAATGGTAAAGGTTGGGACGGAACCTACAACGGGAAACAGCTCCCGGCAGATGATTACTGGTTCCGGGTGGAAGTGCAAGATGTAAAAACCGGCGAGCGTCAGGAATATATGGCAAACTTCAGTTTAATAAGATAAAAAAAGCGCCCGGAGGCGCTTGCATTTTATAATCCGAAACTGAGTGTAAGAACAGCTCGAGATAGCGTCCTGTCTATACTGGTTGGATTCGTGTAACCTGTTTCAAAAACAGGGAGATTCTCATCATATTGAGTTTGTGAGTAACCAAGGTCCAGGTTTACACTTCCGAAGTTGTAACCAATACCTGCGCTGTAACCGGTAAGATCTCCAACTTTTACACCGTCTTTGAAGGGGCTGTTTTCAAAACGATATCCTGCGCGGAGACTCACGCGCTGAATACGGTATTCTCCACCAAGCTTATAGCTGGAAACTGCCTGCATTTCACTGGCAATTCTCGCATTAAGATCACTAAAAGAAGGGTCACCCTGAGGCCTGAACTCGATCTTGGAATAATCCTGATAGCTGTAATCAAAACTGATCAAGCCAGACTTTCCAAAGATGTACGCTGCACCGGCTGAAATCTTGGAGGGAATCTGATATTTATATTCGGGATATACGTTGATAATATTTGGTGCCACGGAAACATATTCGTCCAAATCACTGTTGGTTTCCAGGTATTGCGAGGTTTCTTCTCTAATGGTATACCATTCCGGAGAATTATATGTCAAGCCCAGGCGGAAATTTTCGTTTGGTTTGAAAATACCTCCAAGCTGAAAGCTGAATCCATCGCCGTTGGTAGAAAGGCTGTTTCCGAAGTAGACTTCGGTGGTTTCGCTTCCCGTATTGTTGTTCAGTTCCGCAAATTCTGTGCGATTCTCATAACTGATCAGGTGTGAATTCAGGTTTACGCCCAAATACAGGAAATCTTTGAATTGTGTTCCAAGGTTTATACTTAATTTACCATTCGTCCCGGTGGCAGCATATTGATAGGTCTGGTCAAAATTTCCGGGTTGTATATAAGAATAATAACTCGAATTGTCTGGGGTGTCGTTTTGAGCTTCGATCACATAAGCCTGGTAACCTAAAAATGCCTGTTGAGCGGCAAATCCGTAGTTTTCGCCCAGAAAGGAATAAAGGTCAGAAATGCTTTCATTATCTCTTGTTTGCAGCAGGTCCAGCTCGTAACCCTGTGCATATCCTAAGAAATACTGGTCTATGGAATTCGAAGAATTTCCGCGTACGCTGAAACTTTCCTCATAATTGTTGGTAGGTGTGTAGTTCAGGCCTAGACTGATTTTTTTCCAATTACTGTCATTGTTACTGTTGAATACAAAAACTCCTCCCAGATTCCCGATATCAAAATCGCTGTTATCACTTTGATCAAGTCCTCCATTAAAACCGATAGTATTTTCATTCCAGCTGTAATCCAGACTTGCGGAAGCACTGCTACTCAGAAAAACTGCGGAGGAAGCCGGGTTGAGGCTAATAGCTGAAATATCGCCGCCAAGGGCCGTGAAAGCACCGCTCATGGATATATAACGGGCTGTTCCGGTGAGTTCTGTTTTAGAATAGCGATAAGCGTCATTCAGGGTCTGGGAATGACCCGCCACGGTAATTGCGAGAAAGGCAATTAGGCTATAAATCTTTTTCATTTCATTGTTTTTATAAAAAAACCTTACAGATGGAAACTGTAAGGTTTGTATTTAAATTTCATTTATTCTTAGATACCACCTCTGCCTCTTGAAGCGCCAGAACTTCTGGAACTACTCGAGCTTCGGCTGCTACTGCTGCTACTTGAACTTCTCGTGCTCGAACTTCTGGAAGAAGAACTGCTTCGCGTAGAAGGGGTGTAACTTCTATTGCTGCTGGAAGAGCTGGACCTGTATGTAGGACTGCTGTTTGAACTTGATCTGGAATAACCGCTATTAGATCTAGAGGGAATGCTGGTATCAGTTCTGCTGGTAGACCTTGTGTAGGTTCGATTGCTATTCACATTACTTCGAGTTCTACTGTATTCTGAAGAATTGGCAGAATTGCTGCGAATATCGCGAATACTTCTGGAGTAGGAGGTATTCCTGTTGCTTCTCGAAACCACGCCGTTTCTTCCGTCATAATTTCTGGAATAGTCATAGGTTGAACCTCTTCTTCCGGAGTGATAGGCCACATTATTTTGCCAGTATCTTCCGCCATAATAAGGATAATAACCTCTGTAAGGATTGTAGTAAGGATAGTTATAAGGACCATAGAAACCACCATAACCCCAACCAAAACCAACATTCCAGTAAGGTCCGTAGCCGTAAGCCATTGAGCTACCCCAATAGCCACCTCCCCAGTAAGGCCCACCGTACCATGGGTCAAAAAATGGATCATAGAAACCTCTGTATCCCCAGCCCCAACGGGAGCCGTAGCCATAATACCAAGGAGAATAAAATCCTCTATTATAAATATTGATCGTGTAAGTATCTGGTGAATTACCCCAAGGTGCATAACCTCCAACATAAGCCACATCACCGCCAGTTTCAGAATAATCGTCGTAACCGGTGTTCGAGGAATAGCTTTCTACATCTGTAAAAATATCTCCCTCCAGCATTTCTCCCACCATTTGAGATTGCTGGGCGAAAAGATTTTGATAATAGGTATTATTGTTGCTTGGTTTTACCTCGGTAGTTTGTGGAGCTTCCTGCTCCCAGATTCCAGGTCTTGCCTCTCCATAAATTCCATCAGCTTCATATCCGGAATACTGGTAAGAGCTGCATGATGCCAGCGCCAGAAGAAGTGCTGGGGCAAACAGCAGGCTTAAATGTTGTTTGAAAAAGTAAATTAGTTTCATCGGTAATTCTTTTTATTGTTGGGCAGGCTAAAAATAGTTAGTTTTGCCCGAACAGGTTAGCGTCCTTACGCTGAAGAAGATACAAGTTTTATGCCAAATAACAAGTAATGGGTAAAAATCTAACGAGTAGAAATCAGGATTATTCAAAATGGTATAACGAGTTGGTGGTGAAGGCCGATCTGGCTGAAAACTCGGCAGTTAGAGGCTGTATGGTGATTAAACCTTATGGTTTTGCAATCTGGGAGAAAATGCAGGCAGAGCTAGACCGAATGTTTAAAAAGACCGGGCATCAAAATGCCTATTTTCCTTTATTTGTTCCGAAGAGTTTATTTGAAGCGGAAGAGCAGAATGCCGAAGGTTTTGCCAAGGAATGTGCTGTGGTGACCCATTACAGGCTAAAAAACGATGAGGATAGACCTGGGAAATTAAAAGTTGATCCCGAAGCCAAACTGGAAGAAGAATTAGTGGTGCGTCCCACTTCTGAAGCAGTGATTTGGAATACCTATAAAAACTGGATTCAATCCTATCGCGATCTGCCTATCAAAATCAATCAGTGGGCAAACGTGGTAAGATGGGAAATGCGTACACGTTTGTTTCTTCGTACGGCAGAATTCCTCTGGCAGGAAGGGCATACGGCGCATGCTACCAGGGAAGAAGCTTTGGAAGAAACCGAATTGATGAATAATATCTACGCCGAGTTTGTAGAGAATTTTATGGCAATTCCGGTGATCAAAGGTGCAAAAACTGAAAACGAACGTTTTGCAGGCGCCATGGAAACTTATTGTATCGAAGCCTTGATGCAGGACGGGAAAGCCTTGCAGGCTGGAACTTCACATTTCCTGGGACAGAATTTTGCCAAGGCTTTTGATGTTAAATACGCGACTCAGAACGGGGATCTGGATTATGTCTGGGCCACATCATGGGGTGTGTCTACCAGGCTGATCGGAGCATTGATCATGACGCACAGTGATGATAATGGTCTGGTTCTTCCGCCTAAACTGGCGCCAATCCAGGTGGTAATTGTACCTATATATAAAGGAGAAGAACAGTTGCAGCAGATTTCCGAAGTTGCCCACGAGCTGGTGGAACAGCTGGAAGAAGCAGGTGTTTCCGTGAAATTTGATGATCGCGATACCCAGAAACCGGGTTGGAAATTTGCCCAGTATGAGCTGCAAGGTGTGCCGGTAAGACTGGCTCTTGGACCAAAAGATTTGGAAAAAGGAACGGTTGAGCTTGCAAGAAGAGATACTTTGACCAAGGAATTCGTTAATCGAGGAGAAGTGGTTGAGAAAATAAAAGGCCTCATGGTGGAAATCCAGGAAAGCCTTTTCAATAAAGCCAGAGATTTTCGCGATGAACACATTACAGAGGTTGATAGCTTTGAGGAGTTTAAAAAGGTCTTAAAAGAAAAAGGCGGATTTATCGCTGCTCACTGGGATGGAACCCCGGAGACTGAAAACAGGATCAAGGAGCTAACCAAAGCCACTATCAGATGTATCCCTTTTGACGGGAAAGAAGAGCCTGGAAAGTGCGTGCTTACCGGAAAGGATTCAGCTCGAAGAGTACTGTTTGCGAAGGCTTATTAAAAAATTCAATTTTTTTCAATCAATATTTGTAGCATTGAAAAATAGTTGTATTTTTGCATCCGCATTTGAAACAAAATGGTCCGTTCGTCTAGGGGTTAGGACGCCAGGTTTTCATCCTGGTAACAGGGGTTCGATTCCCCTACGGACTACAAAGCCTGAAAGCGGCTTATAGCTTTCGAAGTGAATGCAGATTTTTCTGCAAATTGAAATAAATAATGGTCCGTTCGTCTAGGGGTTAGGACGCCAGGTTTTCATCCTGGTAACAGGGGTTCGATTCCCCTACGGACTACAGTTAAAAATTTTTTAAATAATTTATTGTAATGGCAAATCACAAGTCAGCGTTGAAGAGGATTCGTAGCAATGAAAGCAAACGCCTTAGAAATCGCTACCAACACAAGACGACCAGAAATGCGATCAAGAAGCTTCGTGATTCTGATAAGAAAGAGGCTGAAGGTATGTTGCCTTCTGTAGTTAGCATGATCGACAAGCTGGCGAAGAACAATATCATTCATGATAATAAAGCTGCTAACCTAAAGTCAAAATTGACTAAGCACGTCGCAGCACTTTAATTATAGCAGTGTTCAATTTATAGAAAATGCTTCCTGTTTTGGGAAGCATTTTTTATTATTTTTTCTTTTTTAGAAGACCGATAAACCGGTTAAGGTGGTAAGCCGTTCCAGCGCTTTCATTCCTAATTCAGAATTTCCTTTTTTATTCAGTATCGGGCTCCATACAGCTACAGAATATTGTTCGGGGTGTATAGCTACAATTCCCCCGCCTACGCCACTTTTCCCCGGCAAGCCAACCTGAAAGCTGAATTCCCCTGCTTCATCATAAAATCCGCAGGTTTGCATCAGCGCATTAATCCTTTTTACTGATTTAGGCTTCAGGATCTTTTCATCGCTTTCAAGCAACCTTCCCCGGTTTGCGTAGATCATAAATGCCTGCGCCAGTTGTTTACAGGACATGGCAAGGGAGCACTGATGAAAATAGAAATCCACGATATCTTCCACATCACATTTGATATTGCCGAGGGCTTTGATGTAATTAACAAGAGCCACATTGCGATAACCTGTAGATTTTTCCGAAGAAGCCACGCTCCGGTCATAATCAATATTTTCATCACCGGTAATGTTGCGTACAAATTCCAGTAATTCCTTCTTGGGATCTTCCAGTTGATCAACCAGAATATCACAAATGACCAGCGCTCCCGCATTGATGAAAGGATTTCGAGGAATGCCGCTTTCATATTCCAGCTGTGTCAGGCTGTTAAACGGGTCACCCGAAGGTTCCACGGAAACGCGATCCCATAAAGACTCACCCATAATCCGCATAGCCATGGAAAGGGTGAAAACCTTGGAAATACTCTGGATCGAAAATTTTTCTTTGCTATCGCCAAAACAGAAATGCTGCTTTTCACCATTATAGATGTGCATCCCAAACTTACGATGGTCTACCTTGGCAAGCTCCGGGATATAGGAAGCGACTTTTCCGCGTACATCGCGGTAGCTCATTTCTTCGTAAATCGTATCTAAAATTTGTTGATAATCCATTAGTTGAGATTGGTTAGGTCAGTGCCGGTTTGAACTTCGTAAGCGTCCTGATCTTTTTCAAAAATCCTGGCATCCAATTTACCTTTCAGCATAACTCGATCGGTTATTTCCAGCCAGCTTCCTTCGCGTAATCCAACAACCGGCTGCGAATTGAGAGTATGAAATTCTTTAATTCGGGTTTCCCGTGTTTCGCCTTTATGCCTGGAATTTGGATCAGGGTCAAGGTAATGCGGATTAATATTGAAAGGAACTAAACCTAAAGTCTTGAAGGATGGCGGGTAAATAATTGGCATGTCGTTGGTAGTTTGCATACTGAGCCCGCCAATATTACTGCCGGCACTGGTCCCAAGATAAGGAGTTCCGTTTCTTACACTTTCCTGCAATACAGGCATGACCTTATTCCGATATAATTCGGAAACCAGCAAAAAAGTATTTCCGCCTCCAGTGAAAATTGCCGGTGCTTCCCGAACAGCCTCCGCGTGATCGTCAAATTCATGAAGGCCTTTCACCTGAATGTCAATTTTCGAAAAAGCCTGGCGAGCGGTTTCCGTATAATCTTCATGGGTAATACCGCCGGGCCTCGCATAGGGAATGAAAAGGACAAAGTCACAATTCTGAAAATGAGTTTTCAGTTCCGGTAGAATATATTCCAGGTAGGCCTGCCCATGAAGGGTGGAAGTGCTGGCTAAAATCGCTTTCATAGAATTCTTTTTTCTTCAGTAAAATTAGAGAATAAGCCTTTGAACTTAAAATTTTTGGGCCTTTAAAGGCTAAAACCTAAAAATGAGCGTTATAAAATTATCCGAAACCTAACCAACCAGTCATTGTCTTCAGTAAAAAGTATCACATCACTACTTTTCACGTTTAGCATTTTCTTTGGTGCCAAGGCTCAGGATTCATCAATTTTCAGGGGTTATATTCAATCAAAGAATGAGCAGCCGGCCGGTGGTGTGAACATCATCAATTACTCCACCGGTACCGGGACCTCCAGTGATGAAAATGGGTATTTTGCCATTCCCGCGAGGCTTGGCGACAGCATTTACTTTTCTTCCGTGCAGTTTGAAAATAAATTGCTCGCAGTGACTGCGGAAATGATTTCGGGAGAATGGATGATCGTGCTGGAAGAGCGACTCAATGAACTGGATGAAGTTCAAATCAGTGATCTGCGGTTAAGCGGTTACCTCGAAAATGATCTGGAAGCTATGCCTATTTTTAAAAGGGAAGCCTACGGAATCCCATTTCCTAAAAAATACCGAACTCCTGCTGAAAGAAGATTATTTGCTGCAACCACAGGAGCCGGAGGGACAAAGTTAAGCCTGGCTAATGCGTTGATGGGAACCGTTCCGCTGGATCCTATTCTGAATGCGATCAACGGTCGAACGAAATATTTGAAAAAACTGGACCGGCAGGATAAACTGGAAATAAGTGTCTGGAAAGGAATTAGCCTGTTTCCCGAACATTTTTTCACCGATCACCTCCATATTCCTAAAAGCGAGATCGAGAATTTCGTATTTTATTGTGCCTATCAGTCCACTTGTCAACAATTGCTGGCTGGAGATGACCTATTGGCCCTTGCCCGATTTTTTGAGGAGCAGCAGCAGGAATTTTTAAAACTTCGTGAAATTGATGAATAATTTTCGATATTTTTTCCTGCTATTGGTGCTATCATCGGCCATAAAAGTCTCGGCACAGGACACCCAGGTCTTCAGCGGAAGGGTGGTAGACGAAAGTAATATGGCCGTGCAAGGCATTAATATTATCAATCTCGATCGGGGAACTGGAACTTCCAGCCAGGAAGACGGTAGTTTTGAATTGCCTGCCCAACTCAACGATAGTATTTATTTTTCAGCTGTACAGTATGCCAATAAGACCGTGGTTTTTGAAGCTTTGATGATTGGCGGAAATAATGAGATCGTTCTGCAGGATCGGCTGGATGAGCTCGATGAGGTTTTGATCAGCGATATCAAACTATCCGGACATATCAGTCTGGATCAAAAAAACCGGGAGCTTTCGGTGTATGAAAAATTCGGAATTCCTTTTCCAACACCACCCCCGCCAATGATTGACCGGCAGCTGCAATTCATGCAGGGAGCGGGCGACCCGGTAAGTGCGATCATTTATTCGTTGAACGGAAAGCGAAAATTGATGCAAAAAGCCAAAGAAAAAGCAACAACCAAAAAGCTTGTGATGGAAGCTTACGGATTGTTACCTTTGAATTATTATCCGGATGAGTTGGGAATAGAAGAGGAAGAAATTCTGAATTTTCTATATTATCTCGCTGATTTTCCCGTTTTTAAGACTCTCGTTCAGTCTAAATTGCTGTTTGATTTGATGGATTTTATGAAAGAACATTCCGGGGGTTTCCTGGAAATACGAAATTTGCCTGCTGATGAATAAAATTACGCTCCTACTTTTGGCCATTTTTTTCCATTTTTCTGCCATCGCGCAGGATGGGATCAAGGGCCGTGTTGTCTCTCTGGAAGATCCTACAGGGATTGAAAACCTGAACATTCTGAACCTAAGCTCTGGCAAAGGAACCAGCAGTGATCGGGAAGGGTATTTTCAAATTCCGGCTTTGAGCGGGGATACGATCCTGTTTTCTTCCGTTCAACATGTAAACCGAAAAATAGTAGTTTCCGAAGCTATGCTGAAAAAAGGCAGTTTTGGAGAGATCTTGCTGGATGAGGAGATCAATGAACTGGCTGAAGTGCTGGTGGATGATATTGAACTTTCCGGATTTCTCCAAAGTGACATCAATAAGATTTCGGTCAAAGAGGTTGAGCGAAAAAACCAGATGCAGCAGATTTTGAGCGATGTGGTGAAAAAAGACCGGGAATTAAATCCATATAAAAAGCGCAACAGTATGGGCGGTCTGGATCTTAAAAAGGTCGCTGGTGTGGTCGCAGAGGCGCTGGAAAAGAAACAAATAGGAACACCGCTAATCAGCGATCCAAAAGAGTTGCGAGCCAGAGGTCTGGAAATGGCTGGTATGGCCTACTTCAGAAAAAGCCTTGGTTTGAATACTAACGAAGTGACGAATTTTCTGTTTTTCTGCCAGAAAAACCCCATTTTCAAAAAACTGGTGAATGACGACAACGCTTTTGCGCTCCTGGAATATTTTGATTCTCAAATTGATAAATTTCGGGAATGGCGAGGCACCGAATTCAATAATTCAGATTCTTTGAGAAAAGAAGTGGATTCGATTTAAACTTTTTTGTTGCTTTGTAGTCCTATACACGCATTCTGAAAAACCGGTCTTTGGTTTGATATTTGTTTCAGAATGGTAAAAAAGTTTATGAAAAGTTATATCCTCCTGTTTTTGTGTGTTTTCAGTCTTAGTTCTTTTAAGACTTCTTTGCACAAAACTTACCTGAGCGTTACAGAAGTGGAATACCGCGAGCAGGATCAACGCCTGCAGATCGTTTCCCGCGTTTTTATTAACGACCTGGAAGAGGTACTGAGTAAGCGCTATCAGGAACAGATTAGCTTATCATATAAGCAGGACCTGAAAACGCATCAGGATCTCATGCAGGAATACTTTTCCAAAAAAATGCACATCAGTGTAAACGGGAAGGAGCGAAAACTGAAACTTCTCGGCAGTAAATTTGATGCTGACCAGATCGTATTATTTATCGAGGTAGACGGGGTGGAAGATTTTCAGAAGATCCAGGTTCAGAATCTTGTGCTGACCGACCTTTTCGATACCCAGAAGAACATCGTGAATGTGAAGAAAAACGGCGAAACCAAATCGGTGATGCTGATGAAGGACGAGAGTACCGGGGTATTAAGTTTTTAAATTTTCCGTAAATCGAATTAGTTTAATTATTTTTAGCAATCTTTTAAAATAAAAACACTTAAATGAAGCGACTAAACTTGTTATGCTCTGCATTTTTGATGTTTGCTGTGATGGGAATGACCGCCCAGGAAAATGAACAACAGGAAACACCAAAGCAGGAAGGACACACCAACACTAACAAATTCCGGCAAATGTACCAGGAATTTGCTACTCCTAATCAATATCGCACCGCCTCAGGTGCTCCGGGGCCGGCTTATTACCAAAATGAAGCCGACTATAAGATGGATGTGACGCTGGATGATAAAAACGCCGTTCTAAGCGGTGAAGAAACCATTACGTATCACAACAATTCTCCGCAGGATCTTGAATATTTATGGTTACAGCTGGACCAGAACATCCGTAAGAAAGATGCGCCAGCTTTGGAAAGAGACGGTGATGCTGTAGCTCCGGCCAATTCCACTTCTAGGTTTGCTGATAAATATCTTCAGGAGCCATTCGACGGAGGTTTCAACATTGAAGCGGTTTCTCAAAACGGAAAGCCTTTGAAATACATGATCCATCAAACCATGATGCGAATCGATCTTCCGCAGTCTTTAAAGGCCGGAGACAGTTATACTTTCAGCATTAAATGGAATTATAATATTAATAACCACGTGACCAATCGTGCGCGTTCTGGTTACGAATATTTTCCGGAAGATGGGAACAGAGCTTACCAGATTGCTCAATTCTTCCCAAGAATGGCTGTTTACAATGATGTAGAAGGCTGGCAAAATATGCAGTTCTGGGGAAGTGGTGAATTTGCGTTGCCTTTTGGTGATTATGAAGTGAATATCACCGTTCCTGCAGACCATATTATGGAAGCAACCGGGGAACTTCAAAACAGGGGAGATGTGTACTCCAAAGATATGATGAAGCGTTACGACCAGGCCAAAAAATCTTTTGATAAGCCTGTAGTAATCGTTACTCAGGAAGAAGCTGAAAAAGCTGAAAAAGGTTTTTCCAATAAAACGAAAACCTGGAAATACAAAGCTGAAAATGTACGTGATTTCGCCTTTTCCACTTCCAGAAAGTATATTTTGGATATGATGGCCGTAGACGTAATGGGAAAAGATGTCATGGCAGTTTCGCTTTATCCAAAAGAAGGAAATCCTTTATGGGGAGACTGGTCTACCAAAGTAGTTGCCAGCACGCTTAGCAGCTATAGTAATCATACTTTCCAATATCCATATCATAAGGCGGTTTCAGTACACGCTAAGAACCAGGGGATGGAATACCCAATGATTTGCTGGAACTATGGTCGTCCAGATGAGAACGGCCAGTACAGCGACCGTACGAAATTCGGAATGATGAGTGTGATCATTCACGAGGTAGGACACAATTTCTTCCCGATGATCGTGAACTCTGATGAGCGCCAGTGGGGCTGGATGGACGAAGGGATCAATACTTTTGTTCAGTATATGGCTGAGCAGGAGTTTGGAGAGAAGTATCCGGAAGCAATTGCTCCGAACAGCAATTATCCTTCCAGAAGAGGAGAGCCTAGTAAGATCGTTCCTTATATGAAAGGCAACCAGGATTACATTGCGCCAATCATGTCGAATCCTGAAGAAGTTTACCAGCTTGGTAACAACGCTTACGGAAAACCGGCTACAGCACTAAACATCTTAAGAGAAACCGTAATGGGACGTGAGCTATTTGATTACGCTTTCCATACCTATTCTCACAGATGGATGTTCAAGCACCCAACCCCGGAAGATTTCTTCAGAACAATGGAAGATGCTTCCAGTATCGATTTGGATTGGTTCTGGAGAGGCTGGTTCTATACTACTGATAATGTAGATATCGGGATCAAAGAGGTGTCTAAATTCTACGTGACCGATCAGCCTACCGAAGCTGGTAGAAAAATGTTGGAACAATATGGAACAACTCCGGAGCAGGCTGATGCACTTTATGTAGTAAAAGAAGAGGACGCAGATTTCAAAGCCGATATGAAGAACAAAACCGTATTGGAAAATGCTGAAAAACTGAACCAGTACGTAATGGATAATTTCAGTGCGGAAGAACGCAGTAACATGAAAACACCAAAATACTTCTATCAGGTTACTTTTGAAAAGCCAGGAGGATTGGTGATGCCGCTGATTATCGAAATCACTTATGCTGATGGAAGTACCGAGAAAAAAACGTACCCGGTACAGGTTTGGAGAAAGAACGACGACGTGGTAAGCAAAGTAATGGCTACTGATAAGGAGATCACTAAGATCGTGGTAGATCCAGATATGGAAACGGCTGATGTCAACGTAGATAACAACAGCTGGCCTAAAACTGAAAACAAAAGCGAATTCGACGAATTCAAAGAAAGTCAGGATTAATTTTTCCTGAAAAAATATTAAGCCGACTTTAACGAGTCGGCTTTTTTTATGCTGATATTTGTAATTATATTTGATCTATTATGCTAAGTATACCGTTGTTCATAAGTGGTGCCGAGATCGCCTTTATCATGTTCATCTTAGTGATGGTTTTTGGTGCCGATAAAATTCCTGAAATTGCCAAAGGTTTAGGGAAAGGAATGAAAGCCATCAGGAATGCCTCAAACGATATTAAAAGTGAAATTCAGAGAAGTGCCGAAAAACAAGGTATTGATACAGATTTTACCAAAGATATCCGCGGCGAGATCGACAAGGTCAAAGAGGATATTGATGAGATTACCGGTTCCATCAAACGCAGAAACTAACTGTTTGTAAATGCTCGAAAAACTGCAGGATTGGGACAGGAGATTGTTCGTATTTCTGAACAATCTCGGGATTGAAAGATACGATTCCTTCTGGATATTTGTTACAGATCCCCGTCACTGGATACCACTTTATATCCTGTTCTTTGCTCTTTTCTTCATTGCTTATCACTGGAAAAAAGCAGTTTTTACCTCTTTGTTCTTATTGGCTTCGGTTTTTACAACCTGGGGTTTTACCAATCTGGTCAAGGGTTTTTTCACAAGATTAAGACCTAATAACAATCCCGATCTTTCAGATTTAATAAGAGTGCTTCAGGAACCTACTAATTACAGTTTCTTTTCCGGGCATTCTTCAACTTCTTTTTGCGCGACTACCTTCGTAGTTTTGGCCCTGAGGGAAAAATATCCCTGGATCTTTATTGCGTATCTGTGGCCTATCATCTTCGTTTTAAGCCGAATTTATGTGGGTGTCCATTATCCTGGAGACATCCTGGTGGGAATGATCGTGGGGATCAGTTTTGCATTTTTATTCTATAGGATCTATCTAAAGTCGGGTAGAAGGTTGTATTAGTTCACTTTTTTACGAGAAATCGTCAGGCCGTCGCGAATGGGCAGAATCACGGTTTCCAATCTAGGATCTTCCACCAGCAACTTGTTGTACTTCAGAAGCGCCTGTGTAGAAAGGTCGTCATCTTTCACATTTTCAATCACTTTTCCAGACCATAAAACATTGTCTGATAGAAGAATTCCGCCCGGATTCAGCTTCTCAATAATATGCTCGAAATAGGTTGGATAGTTCGGTTTATCAGCATCGATAAAAACCAGGTCAAATTTTTCCTGAAGCTTCGGAATGATTTCGGTGGCATCTCCTAAATGCTGAAAGATCTGTTGGCCGTATTCAGAAAGATCAAAATACTTTCGCTGCAGGTCATACAGCTCTTCGTTCACATCGATCGTGTGCAGCTGCCCGTTGGCGCTCATGCCTTCCGCCAGGCAAAGGGCAGAATAACCCGTATAAGTTCCAATTTCCAGAATATTGCCCGGATTGATGATCTTGGACAGCATACTGAGAACGCGCCCCTGGTAATGACCGCTCAGCATCCTCGGCTGCATGACCTTTTGATGTGTTTCGCGATTCAGTTTTGCCAGGAGTTCCGGTTCTTTTTCAGAATGGGCAACAATGTAGTCGTCCAGTTCTTCAGGTAAAAAATGCATGGAATAATTTTTCACAAAAATAAGGATTACCACCCAGAGCGAAACGGCTATTTCATTCAGAATTGTATTTTTGAAAAAAACTCCAAATATGCAGTTCGAAAACAGCCTGGAATTTGCTCAAAAGCTGGACCGGGAAGATCCTATGGCTACCTACCGCGACCAGTTCCTTTTTCCGAAGGTCAATGGAAAAGATGCGATCTATTTTGTGGGAAATTCGCTGGGACTTCAGCCGAAAATTGCCAAAGATTACGTAGACGAGATCATGAAAGACTGGGCCGAGCTGGGTGTGGAAGGGCATTTTTATGCCGATAAACCCTGGTGGGATTACCATGAACGTTTTTCTGAAAAACTTTCGAAGGTGGTGGGCGCTTCTCCTTCCGAAGTGACCGTCATGAACACCTTGACGGTCAACCTGCATTTATTGATGACCAGTTTTTACCGCCCCGAAGGCAAACGTTTTAAGATCGTTTGCGAAGAAAAAGCATTTCCCAGCGACCAGTATATGGTCGCGAGCCAGGTGCGCTTCCATGGTTACGACCCGTCAGAAGCCATCGTGGAACTGAAAAAGCGTGACGGAGAGCAAAATTTCAGGCTCGAAGATATTTTGTCAACCATCCGAGAGGTAGGAGAGGAGTGTGCGCTAGTGCTGATTGGTGGGGTGAATTATTATACGGGCCAGGTTTTCGATATGAAGACTATTACGAAAGTTGGTCACGAAGTGGGTGCGATGGTTGGTTGGGATCTGGCACATGCTGCCGGAAACATCGAGCTGCAGTTGAGTGACTGGGATGTAGATTTTGCCGCCTGGTGTAGTTATAAGTATATGAATTCTGGGCCGGGAAATGCTTCAGGTTGTTTTATCAATAAACGTTTCCACGGAAAAAAGGATATCCCAAGATTTGAAGGCTGGTGGGGCCATAATAAAGACCGAAGGTTTTTGATGGAGCCGGAATTTCAACCCGAACCAACGGCGAATGCCTGGCAGATCAGTAACGCCCCGGTGCTTTCACTGGCGCCATACCTTGCTTCCCTGCAGCTTTTCGATGAGGTAGGAATGAAAAAACTGATAGCCAAACGCAACCAGATCGTGGCTTTTTTGGAATATGTGCTGCATGATATCGACAGGCAGGTAGATAGCAATTTTGAAGTGATTACCCCGGCAAACCAGGAAGAAAGAGGAACACAGCTCAGCGTTTTTCTGCATGGAGAAGGAAAAGAGCTTTTTCGGTATTTGATGGATCAGGGAGTGATGTTGGACTGGCGTGAACCAAATGTGATCAGGCTGGCACCGGCACCATTTTATTGTTCTTATGAAGATGTTTTCCGGTTTGGGCAAATTTTAAAGGAAGGAATACTTTCTAAACAGAAATAAAAAAAGGCCTGATTTTTCAGGCCTTTTTGATTATTCACTTTTGTTTTTGGTCACTTCGATATCGGTAAAGAATAGCTCAAAATTGCCCTCTTTGTTCTTATGCGATCGTGCGATCTTGATGCCATCATAATTTTTATAATCTTCCCAGGTAGTGGCCATCTCCCGGCCACCATCAGCCGATTTGTATACCCATTCCTGGATCATCAGGTCATCATCGTAGTAAATGTCATAGCTATCACCCGGGGTGTAACCTCCTTCAGACGGGAAACTAACCGTAAGCATTTTCATTTGATCCCCGCTAATGGGAGCAGTAGCCTCTTTTGGGTCACTGATCTTGGCATTAGACCATTCCATCTGGAAAGGAAACAGCAACCAGTACGAGTCATTGATAAACTTGGAATCTATAGATTTTTCTGAATCGCCCAGGCTGTCTTTTTTCACGTAACTGCTTACCGAATCATTTTCCGTCAGGCTTATTTTTCCTGCTTTTCGGTTCCAGACCCAGTGCCGTTTGGATCGTACGGAATCTCCAACTTTTACGTTGAAGGTGAAGCCAATTTTTTCCACATCGTCAAACTCCTTAAAGCCGTTGGCTTCAGCAATTTTCTGATATTCCTTTGTGTTGGCATCTTCGACAACCGGTTCGTTTTTTTGGTCATTTTTGCAGGAAACCAAGGCTATTCCCAGGATCATGCTGTAAAGTATCTTTTTCATTTGCTGGTTATTAAGTGAATTAAAGGTAGTAATTAAATTGCATTGATGCTCATACCGCCATCGGCAATAATATTCTGGCCCGTGATATAGGAAGATTTGTCCATGGCGAGGAAAGCGATTGGCGCGGCCATTTCCGAGGCTTCTGCCACTCGTTTTAAAGGTGTTCTTTTCTGAATTAGATCCATCATTTCAGTATTTTCGAGATAGGTTTTAGTCAGCGGTGTTTTGGTAAACCAAGGCGAGACCGCATTCACACGAATCCCGAAAGTGGCCCATTCTGCGGCCAGGCTTCGTGTTTGCTGAAGGAGTCCTGCCTTAGACATCGCATAGGGAACACCCGTTCCCACGTCCTGGATGGCTGCGGAAGATGCAATGTTGATCACCGAAGCGTTTCCAGAATTTTTCAAATACGGAAAGAGTTTTCTGCTTAGGTCAAATGTTGCTATCAAATTGATCTCTAATACTTTTCTGAATTCTTCTTCGGAATAATCTATGGCCTTTTTCCGAATATTGATGCCGGCATTTTGTACTAAAATGTCCAGTTTTCCGAAGTTTTCCGCAATCCAGTCGGCCACTTTTTTTCTGTCGGGATCAAAAGAAGAATCTGCTCTCAGGCCCGTCACCTTATGGCCTTTATCCGTAAATTCCCTTTCAGTTTCCGTAATTTCTTCTTCATTACGAGCAGTAAAAACCACTTCCGCACCAAGTTTCGCAAATTCCAGCACGGTGGCTTTTCCAATTCCTTTGCTTCCGCCGGTAACCAGCGCTTTTTTTCCTTTTAGATCCCACATAATTTAATTTTCAATAAAAAACCCTTTGATCGCTCAAAGGGTTTTTTAATGTACCATTGATTTTATAGTCTTCTTCCTGTAAGTAATTTATACAGAATAAGAATTACTGCAAGAACAATTAAAATATGGATGATACTTCCAAGGTCTGGGAAGGCAAAATATCCCACAAGCCATCCAATAATTAATAAGACGATAATAAGCCAGATTAAATCTCTCATTTTAGGTTGATTTTTAGTACAACTTCTCGTTGCAATGGTTAATACTAAATCTTAGTTAGTCGCTTTTTGTTTAGCGTTGTACTAATTTAGATAATCGGTTTACCGCTTGTTGAGCATTTAACCTTGATTTAACGTAAACTCCTAAAAGTCTGAGGGGTTAGAAATAATCGCTTTCGCTCGGGACCGGATCTCCTCCAGTTCCTCGCTATCTTTCTTATTTAGAAGGCTCATCATCATATTCATTCGCTGATTATTTTTGAAATGTTCGCGTTTCGAATCCAGGAAGTTCCAATATAATGTGTTAAAAGGGCAGGCCTTTTCACCCTTCTTTTTACTCACGGAATAGTGGCAATCCTTGCAGTAATTGCTCATTTTATTGATATAACTACCGCTGGAGACATAAGGTTTTGTGGCAACCAGCCCGCCATCAGCAAACTGGCTCATTCCCCGTGTGTTGGTCATTTCCACCCATTCAATCGCATCTATATAAATGCCCAGGTACCATTCGTCTACCTGGTCTGGATGGGTTTCTGTAAGCAAGGCGTAATTACCCGTGATCATGAGTCGCTGGATGTGATGGGCATAGGCATTTTCCAGGCTATTCTTGATACTTTGATGCAGGCAGTTCATTTTAGTGTTCGCATCCCAGTAAAAAGGTGCAAGATCGTTTTGGTTTCGCAACTTATTGGTACGGCGATAGCCAGGCATTTCTTTCCAGTAAATTCCTCGCATATACTCGCGCCAACCCAGGATCTGCCTGATGAAACCTTCTGTTTGCGAGATATCGATCTCATCTTTATGATCGTAGTAATAATCTAATACCGAATCTATCACCTCCTTTGGGCTTAGCATTTTCGTATTCAGCGCAAAAGACAGCCGCGAATGGAAAAGATAAGCCTCTTCCGTGTGCATGGCATCCTGAAAATCTCCAAAATGCACGAGCAGGTTTTTACAGAAATAATTCAACACCTTCAGGGAATCTTCACGCGAAGTAGGCCAGTTAAAATTTTTGGCGCTTATCCTGCCAATGGTTTTTACACCTTCTTTTTCGAGAAGTTTTACCAAGTCACTTACATCTTTTCGGAAACCTTTTTCATGTGGAATCTCGGTTTTTTCATCCCATTTTTTCCTGTTTGATTTGTCGTAATTCCACTTGCCGCCTTCGGATCCTTGGCGTTGACCATCATGATGTCATATTTTTTGCGCATGTCGCGGTAGAAATATTCCATGGTCAACTGCTTTTTTCCTTTAAAGAATTTTTCAAGATCATCGCGCTGGGTCAGGAAATGTTCGGTGTCAAAAGATGCTGTTTCAATATGAAGATTATTACAGATCTCTTTCAGTTGTTCATCCAGGCGATACTCATCTGGAAGCTGGTATTCGAACTTTTCTATATGCTGTTCTTCAATTAATTGTTTCAGGTTCTTTTCCAGGTCCTGCTGATTTTGCTTATCGTCCAGCTTCAGATAGATCACCTCGTACTCCTTGGCTGATAAATATTCAGCAAAATTCCTCATGGCCCGGAAAAAACCTACCACCTTCTGAATATGATGTCGAACATAATCGGTTTCCTGTCGCATCTCCATGATGACGTACACGACCTTTTCCTGATCATCATCAAACCAACTATGCTGGTGATTGAGCTGATCGCCCAAAATGAGTCGAAGAGTCTTTAATTTTTCAGCCATAATTCCTGATATTCGCCGTCAGGATCATAGCGCTCTGCCTGACTTTTAATGTTAAATTTCCGGTCTCGCGGATCATTCCCCACTCCGCTGTTATACATCCAGTTGCCCCAATTGCTGTGAACATCGTAGTCTATGAGCACATTTTCAAAATACGCGGCCCCTTTGCGCCAGTCGTGGTGCAGTTCCTTTGCCAGAAAACTGTTCACGTTCTGCCGGCCGCGATTGCTCATGAAACCAGTAGCTGCCAGTTCTTTCATATTGGCATTGACGAAATCTTCGGAAGTTTCTCCAGCTACCCATCTCTTAAAATCTTCCTCCTCCTGATTCCACCGAGGATCTTTTTCCAGAATTCCACCAAGCCTGAAGATTGCATTTCCATGTTTTAAAGAGACGTATTTGAAGAAATCCCGCCAGATCAGTTCAAAAATGAGCCAGTAGGTGCTTTGGTTTTTCGTTTCGCCCTTTTCAAATTTTTTAACCTCGTGGTAGATCTGTCTGGGAGAAATGGAGCCGTTTGCCAGCCAGGCAGAGAGTTTGGAGCTGTAGTCGGTTCCAAGTAGTCCGTTACGCGTTTGCTTGTATTTTGCCAGGTTTTTAGATTGCCAGAAATAATCTGAAATACGTTTTTTAGCCTCGTTTTCTCCACCTTTAAAAGGAAACGCGCTCCGGGGATCGGGTTCAAAGTTTTGCAATCCCAGCGAATTTAAATCGGGGATTTCTGTAGTTTCGTTCAGTAAATTGGAAGCTGGTTTAGGATCTGGGCGCGGGATAAGTTGGCGCACCTCTGATTTTTTCTCGCAGGCTTTCCGAAATTCAGTGAAAATTTTTGGGATTTTGTTGATCTCAAAGGGAATATCTTCAGGGTGATATAAAAACTGCTGATAATAAGAACGAAAACTGACATTTTTCAGCTTTGCTTTCAGGGTATCTTCTACTTCTCGTTCTTCTGAAGTCCATTCCTTCTGGTAATAGATTGTGGAAATATCATAGTTTTCAACTAATCGAGAAAGGACTTCTTCCGGCTTTTCCTGGTATATAAGTAGAGAAATATGGAGTTTCTCCAGGTTTTGCCGTAGCTGAGAGATCGTTTCCAGGAGAAACTGCGCGCGGAATTTGCCGGTTTTCTCAAATCCCCAGCACGTCATTTGGTAATGCCTCGGATCAAAACAGTAAACCGCCAGGACCTTTTCGTGATGCTTACTTGCTTCAGCTAAAGATTCCAAATCTTCGGTTCGCAGGTCATTTCTATACCAGATGAGGCCAGTTTTCAGTTTTTGTTCCGTCGGCATTTTTCAGAGCAATAGGTTACTTCGTCCCAGTTCTTTTCCCATTTTTTCCGCCAGGTAAAGGGTTTTCCGCAAACAGGACAGATTTTTTGCGGTAAATGTTGTTTTTTGGTTCCTTTCATCAGGAATTTTCATGGCTGAAAAAAGATTTCACCTCTTGGTCGGGTCTCGCGTAATGGAACCGATCAAGCAAAGCGGGGAGGGCGTAGCCGTCCAAACCATTGATGGCTACACTGCCGGCGTCATCCAGTCTTAACCAGCCATCTGGCATCTGTATGCCTTCATCAAAATAAATGTGCTCGATGGCGGCAACGATCAGAAGGGTGTCGTTTTCTTTGATCTCGTATTCGTTTACATACTTACAACCCAGTTTGATCTCACTTTGTCCCACATAGGGTGCCGGGAAATCGTCCAGATATTCTTCTTCCAGACCGGTTTTGGCAAATTCAGAAATATGTTCGTCGTATTTCGCTGCTGTTTGATGAGCCTGCTCGATCATTTTTTCGTGAATATGATTTACCGTAAAGTACCCGGTTTCCCGGATATTCTTATAGGTATTGCGTTCTACCGTAAGCGGGCGAGTCACAAAACCAAGCAGGGCCGGATCGCTGCCTAAATGCGTTACAGAACTGAATACCGCCACATTCGGGTTCCCCTTCTGGGATTTGGTTGCGATGAGGTTTGCAGATTTGTACCCGGTACAACTGTTTACCAGGTTCAACCGGAAGATTTTTTCCATTTGCTGAATTTCAGCGGCTGTGATATGTTTCATAAAAAAAAGGTCAGTTTATTCAACTGACCTCAAGTTAGAAATTGCCCGTTTAATAGGCTGTTAACAGATTTTTAAATTAATCCTGAGTTTCTAATTTATTGATCCTCATTTCGTACTCTTCCATCGCTTCATTGATCTTTTCAGTATTTTCAGAAGCTGTTTGATGCGCGTCTTCCATGGCTTTTTCAAGTTCTTTGTCAGGATGCTGGAATAAATCTGTAATAACGTGATTGATTTTATCCAGAATACTTTCCTGGCTGTTCTTAATATCTTCCAGCTTGTTTAGGGTAGACCGCATTTGGTCAAGTTTTTCCTGCTCCATAATTTTTGTTTTAGTTAAACTAATTTACTTCATCTAAACCGGAGGAAGGCTGAATCTTAACAGCCTTTATAACAGGTTTATGGAAATTTTAGTAACTATTCCGTTTTTTCGTAGGCCGGATAATCGGTGTAACCTTTTTCACCGGGCGTATAAAATGTGTCCGCATCCCAGTCTGCCAGCGGCCAGTTATTTTTGAAGCGCTCCGGAAGATCAGGATTGGAAATGAACAATTTTCCGAAGGAAACCAGGTCGGCATCTCCTTCTTCAATGACTTTGTTTCCGCTTTCCTGGTCAAAACCGGCATTGATCATCAAAGTTCCTTTATAAATTCCGCGGTAATGCTTGGCTATTTCGCTTTCCAGGTAGGCAATGTCGCTCACATCGGTAAAAGGTTCTGAAAGGTGGACGTAAGCCAAGTCGTAGGCATTCAGTTTTTCGATGATATGGTCAAAGGTTGGAATGCTGTCTTCGGTTGCCGTAATCCCGAAAACACCGTTCAAAGAAGGATTAAACCTGCAGCCAATCTGGTTTTCCGGCCAAACTTCAGCAATCGCTTCAAGCACTTCGAAAAAGAATCGGGCCCGGTTAGCGATATCTCCCCCATAGTCATCTTTTCGTAGGTTTGACTTGCTATTAAAAAACTGGTGAAATAAATATCCATTGGATGAGTGAATTTCAACCCCATCAAAATTGGCATTTTTAGCCATTACCGCCGCGTGTTTAAATTCCTGGACGGTTTCCTGGATTTCCTGACGGCTCATCTCCTGTGGTTCCACCGTTTGCTCAAAACCATCAGGCGTGTACACTTTTTCTTCGGGGTTTACAGCGCTGGGAGCAAGTGGCTTGTCCCCATTGTGGAATTTGGGGTGAGAGATCCTTCCGCAGTGCCACAACTGGATAAATATTTTTCCACCTTCTTCATGAACAGCTTCAGTTACTTTTTTCCAGCCCTCCACCTGTTCTTCGGTATGAATGCCTGGTGTATTGATGTAACCCACCGCTCTTTCCGAAACCTGGGAGCCTTCCGTGATAATTAGGCCGGCACCGGCACGCTGACGGTAGTAGGTCGCATGAAGATCTGTAGGGGCATTTTGATCATTGTCTGCCCTGCTGCGGGTCATGGGAGCCATGACAACCCGGTTCTTTAGTTTCAGGTTTCCAAGCTGGTAGGTTTGCAACAAAGGCTGATTTTCATTTTCCATAGTTCTTTCTTTTTCAGTTTTTCCTTAAAATTACCCGATATGGCCGGTTCTGGCTGTTAATGAAATGATAAATAGGCCCAATCCTGGGGTTCGAAATTCAATAAAATCGGTTAGTTCCCGGCTGTTAGCCTATAATTAGCTAATTTCGTATTCGGAAAATAGCAGGGCTGTCTTTGCCCGGTTTATCGAATTAAGTTCATGCAGAAAAAGAAAAATATCGCCATTGTGGGTTCCGGACTTGTGGGTTCGCTACTTGCCATATATTTGAGAAAGCAGGGGCACGGAGTGACCGTTTTTGATCGCCGGCCAGATGTGCGAACCGTCGAATTTTCAGGGAGGTCCATCAATTTGGCCATGTCTAATCGTGGCTGGAAAGCTTTGGCTGAAGCGGGTATCGAAAAAGAGATCAGGCAACTGGCACTTCCGTTGGATAAACGGGCGATGCATGTGGTGGATAAACCGGTCTATTTTCAAAAATATGGAAATGACGGCGAGGCGATCTATTCTATTTCTCGAGGCGTCCTGAATCGAAAAATGATCGATCTGGCGGAAGAAGCCGGCGCAGTTTTCAGGTTCGAGGAAAAAGTTTGGGATGTCGATATGCGAAGCGCTCAGCTTTTCACCGGGGAATCTGAAAAAAGTGAGTGGAAAGAGTACCAGTTTGATCTGGTTTTTGGCGCCGATGGAGCCTTTTCGCGAATTCGGCATAAGATGCAACGCCAAAGTCGTTTCAACTATTCCCAGCATTTTATCGATGTTGGATATAAAGAGTTGACGATTCCTGCCAATGCAGATGGCAGCCACAAACTGGATAATGCTTCCTTCCATATTTGGCCACGCGGGGAGTTCATGCTCATCGCCATGCCGAACCTGGACGGCAGTTTTACCTGTACCTTATTTTTGCCTTTTGAAGGAAAAGTTTCTTTTGAAAGTCTGCAAACTGAAGAGCAGGCAGATGATTTCTTTGAGCGCTATTTTCCCGATATTAAAGATGAAATTTCCAATTTGAAGCGTGATTTTTTTAAAAACCCTACCAGCGCGATGGTTACGATCAAGTGCTTCCCCTGGTCGTACTATGATAAGATCACGCTCGTGGGCGATTCAGCACATGCGATCGTTCCGTTCTACGGGCAGGGAATGAATGCCGGTTTCGAGGATATTTCGGTGCTCTATTCCAAAATTGAAAAATATGGTGACGACTGGGAATCTATTTTTGAAGAATACCAGAACGAAAGAAAACCAAATGCTGATGCGATCGCGGAACTGAGTTATCGCAATTTCATAGAAATGAGCAGCAAAACGGCAGATCCATCTTTTTTGCTTCGGAAGAAAATAGAAAAAAAATTCACCAATAAATACCCCGAAAAATGGATTCCACTGTATTCCAGGGTCACTTTTTCAGATAAATCGTATTCTGAGGCTCTGAAAATAGGGGATTGGCAGCGGCAGGTCATGGACGAGGTCATGAAAATGCCAAATATTTCGGAAGACTGGGACCAGCCTGAAGTGGAAGAAAAAATACTGGAACTGATTCAAAAAAAGAAACCGGAATCAATTTCCTGATCCCGGTTATTTTCAAAAATTACTACGATTTTTTAGTGAGCACCTTCTTTTAGCAGCTCGGGGAATTTCGCTTTGAAGCGGTTTATTCTTGGTATGGAAACCTTTTGGATGTATGGATTTTCAGGATGATTCTCTTCATAGTCCTGGTGGTAATCTTCCGCTTTCCAGAATTTTTGGAAAGGGAGGATTTCCGCGGCAATTGGCTTATCATAATTCTGAGCGACCTCTGCCTTCACTTCTTCGATGATCTTTTTCTGTTCCTCATTCTGATAAAAAATAATAGAGCGATATTGAGAACCATGGTCTGGACCCTGGCCATTGACCTGGGTTGGATCCTGCGACCCGAAATAGACTCGCACCAGGTCCCGAAAGCTGATAATATTTGGATCATAAATCACTTCAACAGATTCGGCATGACCGGTTCTCCCGGTATTGCTCTGCTCGTAAGTGGGGTTTTTAGTATGACCTCCCGAATAGCCTGAAATAGCTTCGTCCACACCTTTTAGGCTTTCATAAACCGCCTCTACGCACCAAAAGCAACCGCTGGCAAAATAGGCATGTTCCAGGCCATTTTGTGCGGGAACCGTGACCGGTTTGGCATTCGCAATTTCATCAGGAGTAGCTGAATTTTGGGAATTGCCATTTCCGCAGCTTATAAGGAAAAGGCTTAAAAAATTGATCAGTAAAAATTTCATATTATTTTCTTTTATAAGTTCCTTCCAGAGTTTTCTTTCCCAGAATGGCGTAGTCTACAGCTAAGTCGCCGTCGATGCTAAAACCTTTCCAATCCAGGTCAAAACCCTCGGCATTTGGGGAAATTACTGCAATAGGAGTGCCGGTTTCAAATCGATCCCAGGGAATTTCAGAATTCGTGGTTTTGGACGATTTTCCAGTGTAGTATACCTCGATCTCATCGCCGTCCTGGGCATAGCGGGTATTGATATACAATTCCTGATCCTTCAGGCATAGTTCGCCGGTACCAGAAGTGGCCATATCGATGCAATAACAGGAACAACCAGAGTCTTCCGGATGATCTGTTTTGATATAAACTCCGGAATAGCCATTTTCAGGCATTGCCAGGGAATCTTTATCAGAAGCTTGCTGGTCACCTGTTGGTTCTTCCGCAGTCATTTTTCCGGAATCGGAATAATCATTTTCCGAAGTTCTTTCTGAAGCGGGAATATCGGTAGAGTCGGTTTTGGCTCCCTGCTGGTCTTTACAGGACCATAGGAGCAAACCGAAACAAATAATCATCAGTCTAACTTTCATCGTGTTTGGTTTTAAATAATTAAAGTTAGGCTATAATTGCTGTTTTAATGTGAAATTGCTGTTAATCCCTGATTCACTGGCTGTTCAGATCAAGTCATAAAAAAACTGCCTGAAAAGCTTTTGCTTCAGATCTTACGATCTTACTGTTACTTTCCAGACAGTTCTGTTTTATAAAAAAATGTGAAGTTTAGAACTTCTTGAACATACTGTCCATTTTTTCCTGTTCTTCTTTAGCCAGTTCTTCGTCAACAAGGATACGACCACTGTGCTCATCAGTAATGATCTTCTTTCTACCGGCAATTTCCATAATTACCTGCGGTGGAATGGTGAAGAAAGATCCTCCGGAAGCTCCACGTTCAACAGGAACTACGGCAAGACCGTTCTTAACATTGCTTCTGATGCGTTTGTAGGCTTTGACCAGGCGATCTTCGATATTCTTTTCGTATTCAGCTGATTTATCGATCAGGGCCTGCTCTTCTTTCTCCGTTTCTTTCAGGATCTCGTCAAGCTCTCCTTTTTTGTGCTTCAGGTGCTCTTCGCGTTCTGAAAGTTTTTCTTTGGTCTGGGCGATCACCTCTTTCTTCTGTTCGATTTTCGCCTTGTATTCTTTGATGTGCTTTTCAGAAAGCTCGATCTCCAATTCCTGGTATTCTACCTCTTTGCTCAGGGCATTAAATTCGCGGTTGTTGCGAACATTCTTTTGCTGCTCTGAATATTTCTTGATAGTAGATTTAGAATCTTCGATCTGATTCTTTTTATTCTTGATGTCGTTCTCAATAACCTCAATATCGGCATCCAGTTTTTCCAGACGTCTGTTCAAACCTGCTACTTCATCTTCAAGATCCTCTACTTCTAAAGGAAGCTCTCCGCGTACGTTTCTAATTTCGTCAATTCGCGAATCTACCAACTGAAGATCGTACAGAGCTCTCAGCTTCTCTTCTACAGTAACATCGTTTTTTTTCGCCATATTATAAATACTTGATAGGATTGGTGTTTGTATCTGCTAAAATAAGTGCAAAACTACTAATTTTTTTGCTAAGAAAAGAATATAGTAAATTTTTTGTAAACTGCTCGCTTTCATAGTGTCCAATGTCGGCAAGTACCAGTTTTTTCTCGGCTTTATAGAAGTCGTGGTATTTCAGGTCGGCAGTAATAAAAATATCTGCCCCGGCATTTTTAGCATTTTGGATCGCAAAAGCACCGCTTCCTCCTAAAACGGCCACTTTTTTTATCGGCTTCTGAAGCAGTGCTGAATGCCTGATGCAGCCGGCATAAAAGGTGTCTTTGACCATTTTCAAGAAATCTTCTTCTGAAGTGGTAGTTTCCAGTTCTCCGATCATCCCCATTCCCAAATGCTGATTTTCGTTTTCCAGCTGCTGGATCTCGTAAGCCACTTCCTCGTAAGGATGACTGCTGAAAAGTTTTTTAAGGATAGCTGATTCTCTATGCGCCGGGTAGGTAAGACCAATCTGGATCTCCTCTTCGAAATGCGTTTGTCCCTTTTCGCCAATCACCGGGCTGGACGCTTCGTTTCCTTTAAAACTGCCTTTCCCCAACACATTGAAGCTGCACTCGTCATAATTACCAATACTGCCCGCACCTGCTTCAAATAAAGCCTGCCGCACAGAATCAGCATTTTTAACGGGGACAAAAGTCGTTAGTTTCTTGATCGAATCTTTCCGCGGGATTAGAATTTTACGATTCTTAAGCTGTAGTTTTTCTGCGATCATGTCATTCACGCCTTTGTAATGATTATCCAAAGCGGTGTGAATGGCGTAAATGGCAATGTCATTTTTAATGGCTTTCAGTACGGCGCGTTGCACATAGTCGCTACCGGTAAGCTTTTTTAAACCCGAAAAAATGATGGGGTGGAAGCTAACAATCAGGTTGCAATTCCTGGAAATAGCTTCGTCCACGGTTTCTTCCAGCGTATCTAGCGTGATCAGCGCGCCCGTCACTTCCTGGTTTTGATCGCCCACGAGTAAACCAACGTTATCAAAACTTTCTGCGTAACGGGTCGGGGCAAAATCTTCCAGAATGGCAATTACCTCCTGTATAGTCATATTTTTAATAATTTAGCCACTGAAGTGTGGAATAACTCCAGGCTGTTGAATTTTTAGGCAAAAATGGCCAAATTCAAAGATAAAGAATAAAACAAGCTTGCCATGAAACACCTTAGGAAATTGCTTTACCCGTTTTCAGTGGTTTACCATGGGGTGACGGCAGCTCGCAACACGCTCTATGATCTCGATATCCTTTCTTCGGAAAAGTATGAGCTTCCAATAATCTGTGTGGGGAACCTGAGTGTTGGAGGTACGGGAAAATCTCCCATGATCGAATACTTATTGAATTTGCTGAAGACGGAAAAAGTTGCCGTGCTAAGCCGCGGTTATAAGCGAAAGTCTACGGGATTTCAATTGGTAGCGGTAAACGACAGTGTTTTGAAAAGCGGTGATGAACCCCTGCAGTTCAAGAATAAGTTCCCCAGGGCGATCATAGCAGTTGATGCCAACAGGCAACATGGTATTGCTGAACTTCAAAAATTCTCTCCAGCTGTGATCCTGCTGGACGACGCCTTTCAGCATCGAAAGGTGCAGGCGGGTTTTCAGATTTTGCTTACTCGATACGATGAGCTTTTTACGAAAGACTTAATGCTGCCAGCCGGGAACCTTCGCGAAAGCCGGGGCGGAATGCGGCGTGCCGATATCATCCTGGTCACCAAGTGTCCTTCTGAACTGAGCCAGGAAAAAATGCGGGAGATCGAAAGAGAAATCGCTCCGGCTTCCTACCAGAAAGTATTTTTTACCGGTATTGAATATGATTCGTCAGTTTTTAATAGTAAGGAAAGCATGCTTCTCCAGGATTTTATGAGGGAAAAGTTCACGCTGGTAACCGGAATTGCTAAAGCGACCCCGTTGGTGCAGCATTTAAACCGACTCTCCGGAAATTTTGAACACCTTGAATTTGGGGATCACCACGCCTTTTCAGAAGAGGAATTGAAAAAATTGCGAACGCATGAACGAATTCTTACTACCGAAAAGGATTTTATGAGACTTCGAAACTATTTTCCGGCGGAGCAGTTATATTACCTGCCAATCCAGGTGAAATTCCTAAACGGTACACAATCAGAATTTGACCAGTCCATCCAAAATTTTATAAATAAAAAAGAGACGCGGTGAGCGTCTCTTTTGTTTTGGCTAATTCAAACTATATAAGGTATGTCTTCTTTATATAATCCTACTAGCGTTATTTTTTACAAAGTCTGTACCAAAAGATCTAAACCGTTGTTTCTCTGGCAGCTAAATACTTATTGATCTTGTGGAAGAACTCTTCGGTTTTATAAGGTTTTGGAATAATATCATTAAAACCATTAAGGTAAAATTCATCCAGGCTTTCGTCCAGCGTGACCGCGGTTAAGGCGATGATCGGGATTTCCTCGTTGAATTTCCTGATCTGGATGGTAGCCTCAATCCCGCTGATGCCGGGCATGTGAATATCCATCAGGATAAGGTCAAAATGGTTGTTTTTCACTTTCTCTACGGCAATACTTCCATTGTCTGCCACATCACAGATCACCTTGTTCTTTTCAAGAATTTTACGGGTGATCATCTGGTTGATCTTGTTATCCTCCACAACCAGGATGCGTTTATCGATCATAATATCGTTCGTCAGCTTGCTTTCGTCAATAGAAGGTGCGACTGGTTTCTCAACGATTTCACCTTCCGGAGCTTCAAATTTCAGGTCAAAAGTAAACTGAGAGCCTTCGCCAAGTTCGCTTTCCAGTTCTACTTCGCTATCCAACAGGCTCAAAAGATTTTTCACGATAGAAAGCCCAAGACCGGTTCCGCCAAATTTGCGGTTGATCTGTGTAGAACCCTGTGTGAAATTTTCGAAAATGGCTTTTTGTTTCTCTTTGCTGATGCCTTCCCCATTATCCTTGATCTCGAATTGCAGGTAGACATTCTTATCCTGCTGCTTGATCTTTTTAACATTGATCCAGATGTCGCCATCCTCGGTAAACTTAATGGAGTTCCCGATAAGATTGATCAGAATTTGAGAAACTTTCAGCGGGTCACCAATGAGCTTCTTCGGAATGCTTTCGTCAAACTTGAAATGCAGCTTGGTTTTCTTTTCGTCGGCGGAATTTTTAAGGGCGATCAGCACGTCGGAAATGCGTTTCTCCAGGTTGAAGGTAGAGTTTACTACTTCCACTTTGTTGGCCTCAAGCTTGTTGAGATCCAGGATATTATTGATCAGTGACAACAGGTATTCTCCTGAAAATTTCAGGGAGTTCAGATGTTCTTTCTGACTTTCAGTCGGGCTTTCTTCCAGCAATAAATGGGTGAGTCCGGTCACAGCATATAGCGGTGTTCGCAGCTCATGGGTGATCGTGGAAAGGAATTGAGCCTTGGCCATCGAAGCTTTTTCAGCATTTTCTTTGGCAAGGGTTAATTCTGAATTCTTTTTCTGTAGTAGTTCGTTCGCCCGGGCTCTCAAATTGTTGTTCTTGTAGAGCGAAAGGGTCAACAGGGACAAAATGGTGATCAGGGCCACACTGAGAATGGTGGTGAGTTTGTTCACTTTCAGGGTGCGTTCCTGTTCTGCGTTTTGAATGGTGAGCTCATCTACAGTCGATTTCAGCGCGTCCACACCTAATCGTTCGTTGGTTTCGCTCGCCAGTGCTTCCTTGTTCATGTCGAACACTTCATCACGAACTGCATTAGCTTTTTTCAGATACTCCAGTGCCTGCTGTGGGTTATTCCGAAGTTCTGCAATGTCACTCAACATTCCATAAGAGTACATGGTCATCCCGATGAATCCATCACCCTGCGCAATACCAAGAGCTCCCTTTGCCACTTTTTCAGCTTCGGCATAATCGCCTTCCAGCATATGAATTCGGGCTTTATAATAATGCCAGCGGCTTAGCTCATAATTATTATTGCTTTCTTTTAACCGAACACGAGCATTGTCCATTAAATTATTGGCGAGGTCCCTTTTATCAGGCACATTCATGTACAGAATTGCCTTATTAAGATCGATAAGACCTAATTGTTCCTCGTTGTCATGTTTTTCAAAATAATCGGCTGCCAGGTCAAAATACTTGATGGCGCGGTCATAATTTTGTTTAGAATAGAAAAGTTTTCCGAAGAGCACATACGAATAGGCGAGACCTTCTTCATCGTTGATATTGCGCTGAATGGAGATGGCTCTTTCCAGTTCGGTCACTCCTTTGTCGAATTCATGCCGAACCTGGTACATCCTGGCCAGAATGCTGCTTACCAGTGCGATATAGCGCTTATGATCAATGCTGCGAGCCATTTCCAGAGACTGCGTGAGTTCTTCCTGGGCGCGATCGAACTGCATCGTATTGATGGAGTGCTCAGCCTTGTTCAAGAGTTCCTTTATTTCCTCAGGGGTAACCTTTTGGGCCGGTGTGGCCGCAGGATCCTGAAAACTAACTAATGTAAAGCAACAGAATAATAGTAAAATCGAGAGCTTTAAGTTCTTCATTAGGGATAATAGCAACTGGCTTTAATGTGGTTAAATATAGCTATTTATCGTTAACAAGTGAAATTAAATCGATAAGACGACTCGAATATCCAAATTCGTTGTCATACCAGCCTATTAGTTTAATGAGTTTCCCATCGATGACAGAGGTCATTTGTGCATCGAAAATACAGCTGAAAGGGCTGTCTAGAATATCTACCGAAACAATGGGGTCTTCAGTATACTGCAGGATTCCCTTCAATTCGTTTTCAGCTTTTTTTCTGAAAAGTGCGTTCACTTCCTCAATGCTGGTCGCTTTTTCCACGTTCAGCGTCATATCGGTCAAAGAACCGTTAGGCACCGGAACCCTGATCCCGCATCCCCCGATCACTTTCTGAAGATCAGGAAAAATATGGGTCAGTGCTTTAGCGGCACCGGTAGTTGTAGGAATGATGGATTGCGCGGCGGCCCTGCTTCGGCGTAAATCACGGTGAGGTTTGTCATGCAGGCTCTGGTCTGTAGTGTACGAATGAACGGTGGTAATATACGCCTGCGAAACTTTGAAATGTTCGTGGATCACTTGGAGCATTGGCGCGGCATTATTGGTCGTACACGAGGCATTGGAAATGATCTCTTCCGTACCGTCCAGCAACTTTTCATTAACTCCAAGTACCACCATTTTAATAGCTTCGTCCTGAGGCGGCACTGATAATATGACTTTTTTGACAGTCCCTTTCAGATGACCTTTTAACGAATCAGATGTTTTAAACTGGCCTGTCGCATCCACGACTATTTCCGCAGGGGTGTTTTCCCAAGGGATTTCCTTCGGGATCTGACTATTAAACAGCGGAATATTTTTCCCATTTACGATAATATGATCTTCTACGGAAGAAACTTCAGCAGGAAGCGTTCGGTGAATGCTGTCATATTTCAGCAAATGTGCCAGGGTTCTGGCGTCGCTAAGATCATTGATGGCCACCACTTCAATAGATGGATGGTTCAGCAGAAGCCTGAAAAGGCTGCGGCCTATTCTTCCGAAGCCGTTAATTGCAATTTTCGTCTTGCCAGCCATGGCTTAGTTGATATGTTTCTGGGCTTTGTAAGAGGAACGTACCAGTGCGCTGCTTTCTACATGGCGGAAGCCCATTTCCAGGCCGATCTCTTCGTATTTCTTGAATTGATCGGGTGTGATGAACTGTTTTACCGGCAAATGCCTTTTGCTGGGTTGTAGATACTGTCCTATGGTCACTACATCTACTCCGGCGCCGCGAAGATCTTCCAGGGTCTGGATCACTTCTTCTTCCTGTTCGCCAAGGCCCAGCATGATTCCAGACTTCGTCCTGTTGATGCCATTGTCTTTTAGGTATTTCAAAACACCAAGACTGCGGTCGTACTTCGCCTGGATGCGCACTTCGCGAGTGAGCCTTTTTACGGTTTCCATATTGTGAGAAACCACTTCCGGCATTACTTCGATGATTCGGTCAATGTTTCGTTCGTTGCCCTGAAAATCTGGAATAAGTGTTTCCAGAGTAGTTTCGGGATTCATTCTGCGGATAGCCTTTACGGTTTCCGCCCACATGATCGATCCCATATCTTTCAGGTCATCGCGGTCCACGCTCGTTACTACGGCATGTTTGATCTTCATCAACCGGATGGATCTTGCAACTTTTTCGGGTTCATCCCAATCTACAGTTTCTGGCCGCCCGGTTTTCACACCACAAAATCCGCAGGAGCGGGTGCAGATGTTTCCCAGGATCATAAAAGTTGCGGTTCCTTCGCTCCAGCATTCACCCATATTCGGGCAACTCCCGGAAGTACAGATCGTATGAAGATCGTATTTGTCTACCAGGCTGCGGAGTTCGGTGTATTTTTTACCGGTTGGAAGTTTTACCCGTAACCATTTTGGTTTCGGCTTTCTTTCGGTCTTTTCTTTGATTGGAGCAACTTCTGTATTCATAGCAAAAAACTGTGGTTCAAAGATACAATAATAAGCGTAAATGCATAAACTTAGGCGGGTAGAAAGACCAAACCTTACTTAGGCTTTTCGGCTTTCAATAATTTCGGCCAAAAGCTTTTTCGCACGGAGCAGTTTTACCTTGACGTTGTTCATGGGTTCGTCGAGGCTGCGAGCGATCTCTTTATATGATTTTTCCTGAAAGAAACGCAGGTTGATCACTTCCTGGTAATGTGGTTTGAGTTGCTTGATGTCTGCCAGCAATTGCTCCAGATGTTGTTCTTTAATCAGTTTATCCTCAATGCTGGGAGTTTCATCAATAATCTGGTGAAAATGTTCCTCGTCATGACTGGTCGTCTGGGAACGGATGGAGGCTTTCTTTTTCCGGATCTGGTCTACGTGGATATTTTTGGAAATGGCGATCAGCCAGGTACTGAAAGAGTAATTTTCGTCAAAAGTGTCAATTTTATTAAAAGCCCGTGAAAAGGTTTGTATAGTGATGTCTTCCGCTTCGTATTCATTGTGTAGTTTCTTCAGCTGAAAGCCATATACGTCGTTCCAATAAAGGTCTAAAAGGAAATTGAAAGCGGTCTGACTTCCGGCTTTTGCTTCCCTGATTTTTTTCAGAAGCTGCTCAGGATCTATTTCCAATGCGTTGGTTTTGATACAAGGTTGGAGATAAATATAGTTAATTGCAAATAGATGAGAAACAGGTCGAAAAAGGGGAATAACCAAACCACATCTTTTTCATCCAGTTTGCTGGCCGCTTTGAAATATACAAAACCTTCTACCAACAGTTTGAGTGCAAGATTTGCCAGCACGATCATCGGGTAGATCTTCAACAACAGTAAGGCGATAAATACCGGCCAGAACAAGAGCCTGAAAATATAGAAAATGGCCAAAAAGAACTGGTGCTTCGGTTTGTAATGTTTGGCTACGGAAACATGTCTTTTTTTCTGTTTAATCCAAGCTGAAAATGTAGCTTTCGGGATGCTTCGGGTAATCGCATCCTTTTCGAAACAGCTGGTGGTGTTCTGGGCCGTGGCCGCTTCGTTCACGAAAAGGTCGTCATCACCGCTGCGAATTTGCAAATGGCTGGCAAAACCTTTCAGTTCATAGAACCGGGTAGAAGTATAGGCCAGATTTCGCCCCACACCCATGTACGGAGAGCCCAGCCTGGCATATGAAAAATACTGAATGGCGGTGAGGAGCGTTTCAAACCTGATCAGCTTATTCAACAGCGATTTCTTATGCCTGAAGTAGCCGCCATATCCCAGGACGATCGCAATTCCCGGCTGAAAGTTGGAACTCATGCTCCTGATCCAGTTACGGCTTTGCGGAGCACAATCGGCGTCTGTGAAAAGTAGGTGTTTAAAACGGGCTTTTTTGATACCCAGAGTTAAAGCATATTTTTTATTGGCCCAGAAAGCTTCATTGTTTTCCACGTTCACGATGCGAATCCTGGGATCGATCTGCTGGAATTCTTCCATGACGTCCAGGCTTTCATCTGTAGAAGCGTCGTTGATCACTACAATTTCGAATTCCGGGTAGTCCTGCTCGAGGATGCTCGGCAAAAAGTTCCGAAGGTTTTCGGCTTCATTCTTGGCGCAGATAATAACGGATACCGGGACTTCTGGATGGATTTTCGTTTTGCTTTCCGCCGTGGCGAAAGAGAAAAAAACGAAGAAATAAATGAGATTAACCAGTGTGATGAAGAGAAATAATCCCAGTAGAAGTGTTGCCATTCAGTCTAACTCTTCTTGGATTCTCCAGAGCAGTTTTCCATTTCATTTGGCAATTTTCCGCAAAAACTACATGGTTCTCCAGATTTGTTCAACATCGGGTTCTGGCTGGCGCAGGTTCCTGCGAATTGCCCATCTTTCTTTCCCCATATTTTGATCGCGATGCCGGCGAAGGCCAGCGCTAATAACACGATACTGATCAATAATAACTTCATAAGATTAAAATCTATGCAAAAATAAGAATAAATAGGTGTTCAGGAAAATAGGACGCGACCTTAGTATAATCTTTACACTATTTAACTAAAATTTATAGGCTTCTTAAACTCCATCATCTTAATACACAATATCTTGCGGTGTTAAACCATAAAGCTATAATTATGAAAAAGAAAATCTTATTAATGGTATTTGCATTTGGTGCACTTACTTTTGTGGCCTGTAATGATGCCAATAAAAAGGAGGATAGCGCTGAAACCGAGCAGATGGAAGCCGAAAGACAGGCCCAGATGCAGGCAGAAAAAGAAAAGATGGAATTCGAATCCAACAGTATCGCGGCTAAGGCTGCTGATACTGACAGCCTGAGTTCTCTGAATGATGCGCTGCAATCAGCTGAAATGAATGAACTGCTAACGGTTAGTGAAGGACCTTACACGGTATTCGCGCCAGATAATGCGGCGTTTTCAAAAGTTGACAAAGCTACGCTGGATACTTTAATGAAACCTGAGAATCGTGAAAAATTCGCCGGACTCCTGGAATATCATGTAGTTGAGGATAAAATCACTGCGGAAGATCTGGCTAAAAAGATCGATGGTGATGATGGGGAATATACTATCGCAACTTTAAACGGTGGTGAACTGAAAGCAACCAAAGAAGGTGATAATATAGTTCTGACAGATGAAATGGGAAATAAAGCCACGATCGTTAAAACCGATATCGAAGCTTCGAACGGGATCATCCATATTATCGATGCCGTAGTCATGCCAAAATCTGAAGATACAGAGATTTAAAAACTGAAAATACAAGAAATAAAAAAGGGAATGACTACAATCATTCCCTTTTTTACTAAATAATATTGACTTCCGGTTCCAGCTCAATATGAAATTTCCGGTGGACATCGTGCTGCACCTTTCTTGCCAGTTCCAATATTTCGTTCCCGGTAGCCTTCCCGTAATTTACCAGCACCAGGGCCTGTTTTTCATGAACTCCGGCATCGCCCTCGCGGTATCCTTTTAGCCCGGCCTGGTCAATAAGCCAGCCTGCGGGAACTTTTACTTCTTCCTCTGAAATTTTATAACATGGCAGCTCTGGCCATTCTTCTTTAATCTTGTTGTAAGTTTTCAGCGAAATCACCGGATTCTTAAAAAAACTACCGCTATTCCCGATTTTTGCAGGATCGGGTAATTTTGATCTTCTGATTTTGATCACCGCTTCGGAAATATCCTGGATGCTGGGTTCTTCAATTCCCGCAGCATCTAGTTCCGCCTGGATCGCTCCATATTCTGAATGGATCCTGTGATTTTTTTTGCTCAGATGAAATTGAACCGACGTAATGATGAACTGGTGTTTCAGTTGATTTTTAAATACTGAATTTCGATAGCCAAAATCACAGTCTTCCAGGTTGAACCTTATCACTTCCAGTGTCTGCACGTTCATAGCCTCGCAGCTCACAAAACAATCTTTAAGTTCCACGCCGTAAGCCCCGATATTCTGAATAGGAGAGGTGCCTACATTTCCCGGGATAAGGGACATATTTTCCAGTCCGCCATAATCCTGGCTTAAGGTCCATCGCACGAAATCGTGCCAGTTCTCTCCGCCGGCGCCTTCAACGATTACTTCCTCTTCGGTCTGGCTTATGATTTTCTTCCCGGTTAGCGAAATATGCACAACCGTTTTTTGAATATCATGAGTTAATAGCATATTGCTTCCGCCGCCCAGAATAAAAAGATCATCTGCATAAGTTCTCCTAAGAACAGTCTTCAGCTCCTCAATGCTGGTCACTGAGACGAACCTTTCGGCTTTGACGTCAATTCCGAAGGTATTATAATTTTTCAGAGAGAAATTCTGCAGTAGCTGCATGCACCTAATTGTTGTATTTCTGTAAGGCTTTTTCTAATATTTCGATGGACCTGCTGAGGTCTTCTTTCTTCAGTACATAGGCGATTCGAACCTGGTTCTTGCCAGTATCTGGCGTAGAATAGAATCCGGCAGCCGGTGCGACCATCACAGTTTCTCCCTGATCATCAAAATCTTCGAGTAACCATTGCGCAAAGTCATCAGCATCTTCAACAGGAAGCTCTGCTATGCAGTAAAATGCTCCTCTTGGTGTCGCCACTTTAACGCCTTCGATCTTTTCAAGCCCTTCCACGAGGATATTTCTACGAAGTGTATATTCTTCGATGACTTCATCAAAATAAGATTGTGGAGTATCGAGTGCTGCTTCACTGGCGATCTGAGCAAAAGTTGGCGGGCTCAGTCTAGCCTGTGCAAATTTCATGGCCGTTTTCATCACCTCTTCATTTTTGGAAACGAGGCAGCCAATTCGAGCTCCACACATGCTGTATCGCTTGGAAACCGAGTCTACCATAATGGCATTTTCAGCAAGTTCTGGAAGGCTCATGATGGAATGATGCTCGGCACCTTCGTAGGCGAATTCCCTGTAAACTTCGTCTGAAACGATGAAAAGATCATGTTTTAGGGCAAGATCGGCGAGTTTTTTAACCTCTTCCTTCGTGTACAGGTAGCCCGTTGGGTTCCCTGGGTTGCAGATGAGGATCGCCCTGGTCTTATCCGTAATCAGTTTTTCGAATTCTTCAATAGGAGGCAGTGCGAAATTTGTGTCTATAGAAGCCTGGATTGGTTTTATGCTTACTCCTGAAGCTGTAGCAAAACCATTGTAATTGGCATAAAATGGCTCAGGAATGATAACTTCGTCACCAGGATCGGTTATGCCACCCATGGCAAAAAGCAACGCTTCAGAACCACCAGTGGTAATGATGATGTCCTTAGGTTCTACCGGGAGCCCCGTATTTTTATAATAGCCTGCGAGTTTGTTGCGGTAACTTTCAAAACCTGCGGAATGGCTGTAGGAAAGCACTTCGATCGAGTGGTTTCTAATAGCGTCGAGGGCTTTTTCAGGAGTTTTGATATCTGGCTGACCAATGTTCAGCTGGTAGATCTTTTTTCCCTTTTTAACCGCTGCTTCAGCGAATGGTACGAGTTTTCTGATAGGAGATTCGGGCATTTGCAACCCTTTGTTTGAAATCTTCGGCATAGCTTGTCATTTACAGGTTGCAAAATTGCAAAAATTAAAGCATAAATTGATGAGGTGTGGCAGGAATATCAGCAAAATTTTGACAGAATCTCAGGAAAATAAAAAAGCCTCCATTTCTGAAGGCTTTCAAGTAATTTTTCCGAAAGAGTTATCGTGTGCTGTCTTTAGTAGCAGTTTCAGTAGCCGCTGCGAGCACTGTTCCTTTTACCTTCAGCGCTTTTACTGGTTCATCAGTATTTGAATACACCGTCACCGTTTTACGGATAGGGCCTACTCTCGAAGTATCATATTTAATTTCGATCTTTCCTGTTTCTCCTGGTAAAATGGGCGCATCAGGTTTTTTGGGAACCGTACAGCCACAGCTGGATTTTACGTCCTTGATCACTAAAGGAGCATCACCGGTATTGGTAAATTCAAAATAACCAATCCCATCACTTCCTTTTTGTATTTCGCCATAATCAAAGGTTTCCGACTTGAATTCCATTTTAGCCGCTTTCTGGGCCTGCGCGCTTGCCAGTCCCACAACCATGAAAATAGCGATTGCAATAAACTTTTTCATAATGATGATAATTTAAGCAGAACTGTAAAGATAAACCTAAATCTTGATATTTTAATCGTTTCGGCAACTTTCATAATCCTGCATTAATATTTACTTTTGCCAATATTTCAAAAACTAGACCAAGAAATGGCAATTGCTTCCCAATATAGTTCAAAACAAGTAGAGGATAAGTGGTATGACTACTGGATGAAAAATAACTATTTTCATTCTGAAGTAGATGAACGAGAACCTTATACCATCGTGATCCCGCCACCAAACGTTACCGGTGTGCTGCATATGGGGCACATGTTGAACAATACGATACAGGATGTTTTGGTGCGAAAAGCGCGTTTGCAGGGGTATAATGCCTGCTGGGTGCCGGGAACCGATCATGCTTCGATCGCTACGGAAGCTAAAGTGGTTGCCAAATTACGAGACGAAGGCATCAATAAGGCCGATTTGAGCCGTGAGGATTTTCTACAGCATGCCTGGGATTGGACGCATAAACACGGCGGAATTATTCTTCAGCAGCTGAAGAAACTCGGAGCTTCCTGTGACTGGGAACGTACCAAATTCACGATGGACGATGATATGTCGGCCTCTGTAATTCGAGTTTTTGTAGATCTGTATAAAAAAGGACTGATCTACCGCGGTTACCGAATGGTGAACTGGGATCCTCAGGCAAAAACCACGCTTTCTGATGAAGAAGTGAATTATGAAGAGCGAAATGGAAAATTGTATTTTCTGAATTATCAGATCGAAGGTTCCGATGAAAAAGTGACTATTGCCACAACGCGCCCTGAAACGATTTTGGGAGATACCGCTGTTTGTATCAACCCAAATGATGAGCGTTTTGAGCATTTGAAAGGTAAAAAAGTGATCGTGCCCATTTGTAACCGAAGCATTCCCATCATTGAAGATGAGTATGTGGATATGGAATTCGGGACAGGTTGTCTAAAGGTGACACCAGCACACGATGAGAATGATAAAATGCTGGGAGAAAAGCATAACCTGGAGGTGATCGATATTTTTAATGATGACGCTACGCTGAATGCTGCCGGGTTGCATTATGAAGGCAAAGATCGCTTCGTGGTACGGGCAGAGATCGTGGAAGAACTGGAACTTTCTGGTCATGTTGCCAAAGTGGAAGATTATACCAACAAGGTGGGAACCAGTGAACGAACCGGTGCGGTTATAGAACCGAAACTCAGTGACCAGTGGTTCCTGAAAATGAAAGATATGGCCGAGCCGGCTTTAAAAGCCGTTTTGGAAAAAGACGTGAACCTGGTTCCTGAAAAGTTCCTAAATACGTATCGTCACTGGATGGAAAACGTGCGGGATTGGAATATTTCGCGCCAATTATGGTGGGGTCACCAGATTCCCGCCTATTATTACGGTGAAGGAAAAAATGATTTCGTGGTAGCTGAAAACCTGGAAGAAGCGGTGAAATTAGCTGCGGAAGCTTCAGGAAACAGCGCCATCACTGCGGAAGATCTTACTCAGGATAAAGATGTGCTCGATACCTGGTTTTCTTCCTGGTTATGGCCCATGAGTGTCTTCAACGGTATCCTTGAGCCTGAAAATAAGGAAATTCAGTACTATTATCCAACCAATGACCTGGTAACCGCGCCGGAGATTCTTTTCTTCTGGGTAGCGAGAATGATCATGGCCGGTTATGAATATCGTGGCGAAAGACCATTTAAAAATGTGTATCTCACCGGGATCGTTCGCGATAAGCAGCGCAGGAAAATGTCCAAATCTTTGGGTAATTCGCCAGATCCTATTGAGTTGATCGGGCAATATGGTGCAGATGGCGTTCGTGTTGGAATGCTGCTGAGTTCTCCGGCCGGTAACGACCTGATGTTCGATGAGGACCTGTGCAAGCAGGGGAGCGGGTTTGTGAATAAGATATGGAACGCTTTCAGGCTGGTGAAAGGCTGGGAAGTATCCGAAGCGGCGGAACAGCCGGAAACTGCGCAGAAAGCCATTGCCTGGTACCGGGCAAAGTTTCAGCTCAGTTTGAGAGAAATTGAAGATCATTTTTCAAAATACCGAATCAGTGATGCGCTCATGACGACCTACAAACTGGTTTGGGATGATTACTGCAGCTGGTTCCTGGAGATGGTAAAACCGGGTTACGGCGAGCCGATGGATGTTAAAACCTATAACGAGGTGATCGCAATCCTGGAAGATAACCTGAAGATTTTACACCCTTTTGTGCCTTTTGTTTCTGAAGAAATCTGGCAGAATATTACCGGGCGTTCTTCGGAAGAAGCGCTGATCATTTCAAAGTGGCCTGAAAAAGTGACTTTTGAGGAGTCATTGATCCGGGAATTTTCGTTTGCTTCGGAAGTGATTTCAGGCGTTCGAAAGATCCGTAAAGACAAGAATATCTCTTTTAAGAATGAGATTGCATTGAGCGTGATGAACAACGAAAATGTTTCGGAAGCTTTTGACAGCGTGATCGCGAAAATGGGGAATATTTCAGAATTAAATTATGTGGATAATTCGGTTGAGGGAGCATTAACCTTCCGCGTAAAATCAAATGAATATTACATTCCTGCAGACGGCGCGATCGATATGGAAGCGGAAAAGCAAAAACTGGAAGAAGAGCTGAAGTATACTGAAGGTTTTCTGGAATCAGTAGAAAAGAAACTATCGAACGAGCGCTTTGTGAATAACGCTCCGGAAAAGGTGGTAGCGATCGAAAAAGCTAAAAAAGCTGACGCGGAGGCGAAAATAGAAGCCTTGAAGGCGAGCCTGAAGAACCTGGGATAGAAAAACTAATCTGTAAAATTAAAAAGAGAGCTTGATCGCTCTCTTTTTTTATTCCGGGATAGAGCCTATGAGGCTTTCTACCATTTCTATATATTTTTCTCGTGCTTCTTCCTTCGTCATGTCTTTTACCTGCACCAGGGCGTTCATCTTGAAAGCTCCTTTCAGGTCACCTTCATTAGATGGGGGTATATAGAACCCATTTTTCTCCGTAGCTCTTTTGTAAAGCGCATAGAAGTGCAGCAATACATCTGGTGGAAACTGCCTGTTGGTCGTGCTGGCAAGTTCATGCGCACGCTGCAGTTTATCATTCAATTCTTCGGCCATTTCCTCTTAAGAGGCGACATCAGCGATCACGGTGATGCCTCCTTTCACTTTTTGATTAATCTCCACATTTACTTCAGTGCCAACGGGTAGGAACACGTCCACACGACTTCCGAATTTGATGAAACCGCTGTCGCTTCCTTGGGCAACCGTAGCGCCTACTTCAGCATAATTCACGATACGCTTGGCCATAGCGCCGGCGATTTGCCGGTACATGATCTCGCCCACGCGCTCGTTTTTCACAACCACCGTGGTTCTTTCGTTTTCCTCGCTGGACTTTGGGTGCCAGGCGACAAGAAATTTTCCCGGGTGGTATTTGCTGTAAGTCACCTCACCTCCAATGGGATGGCGGGTAACATGAACATTGATTGGGGACATGAAAACCGAAACCTGAATTCGGTTGTCTTTGAAATATTCTTTTTCGTAAACTTCTTCTATCACCACTACTTTTCCGTCTACCGGTGCGATTATGTGATTGTCATTCTGAAGCGTGTTTCTTTTGGGATTCCTGAAAAACTGAACGATCAGGAAAAACAATACCACTGAAACTGCCAGAATCGCAAAGCGTAACCAGTAGGTATTTATTAAACTGTACGATAGCAGATTTATTGCGATAAGTACTATCGCAGTAACAGTCATGATTTTGTATCCTTCCTTATGAAACATAATTCAACAAATATAAATAAGCATATACAAACGGACTGGCAAATATAATACTATCCAGCCTGTCAAACAATCCGCCGTGACCTGGCATGAGGCTTCCGCTGTCTTTTACACCGGCCTGGCGTTTGAATTTGGACTGGATCAGGTCGCCAAGCGTTCCGAAAATGCTCAGGATAATGGCGAGGCCTATCCAGGTAATTGCATCGAACATCCGGCCGTAATACCAGATGACAAAGCCCATGGCTACGCTGGCCACGAAACCGCCCATAAAACCTTCGATTGTTTTATTAGGCGAAATTTTTTCATACAGTTTGTGTTTTCCGAAGTTCTTTCCTATTAAAAAAGCAAAAGTGTCATTGGTCCAGATAAGCAGGAAAATCCCAATGATGAGCCTCGGAATAAAAATTCCTTCAATAGTTGGAATAAGCGTTAAAAAGATGGTAGAAGAAATGAGGTAAAAGATGATGATAATGTATTTCTTCTTTTCAAAAACCGGGATTTTTTTTACGATTATAAGGTCCTTTACCAGGAAAAGGTTGACGAAAATAGTAATGAAAAGCAGTAAAATCGTAGCGTCCTGATTAAATTTCAGGAAACTGAAAAGATAGAACAGTACGGCCTGCAACACGTAGAGCGCATAGCTTTTCAATCTCAGTAATTTTTGCATTTCCACCAGGCAAACAAGGCTCAGCAGGTAAAACAGCAAAATAAAGATTAATTCTGAAGATAGGATCGAGGCTACCAATATGGAAATATACAGTAAGCCTGAAATAGTGCGAATGACGGTCTCCCTCATAAATTAAAGATCTTCCAGCAGCAACAAATATAGGTTTTTTGTACTACTTCCATAGGTCATGAAATCATTCTCCTTTTGGGTTTCAAAATTCTTGATGGTCGTAATATTGGAAGGGATTTGTTGCTTGTTCTTGAATTTGATCCCTCTAAGGCCTTCGCCAATAGTGTCAATTAACTGACTTGTAGATGATAAAATGATGAAATTAGGCGGAAGTTCATGCAGTTTTCGTTCTTTGATCTGGTTTGAGGAAATCAAGATAGAACCATCATTGGCAACCAGGTATTCACAGGTGCAAAGAAAGAATTCGGCATTTGCAGATTTGTTGAAATCTAAATTATAAGAACTGAATTTATCTTTAAGGTTTGGATCGAAACAACAGCATTCCTTTTCGTACCAGTCATTTTCCAGCAGGATGTTATCAAAGGCATCCTGGATTTCCTCATCATTGATACAATACAGAAACTTTCCCCCGTTATTCTTGAAATTCATCATAAATCGCTCGTCTGTAGGGAGTTTTACCTCTGGCATATACTTTCCCCGCTCAGCGTTTTCAGGAAGATCCTGGTTTTCGTCTGATTTTGACTTTGGATTAAGGAATCTCTTAAATAGATTCATAGAGTTTTGGGTCTGGTTCTTACTGTCATTTTATCAAATTTAAAAAATCTGGAATTAACAAAAGTTCAATTCCAAATTTTTTAAATCGATTTCTACACTATTTATTAACCGAATCGTTTTCGGTCAATTTTCCCTCTGCATTATCAGTTCCTTCCGGAGTGGCGTCTACCTTTTCGCTATTCCCGGAATTATCCAGTCTGGAATGTTCTCTCACTGGTTTTCCTTCTTCCTGCTCTTTTTCGTGCGGTCTTTTTCCGAAGATCTTCTCCAGATCATCCTTGAAGATCACTTCTTTGTCCAGAAGAATTTCTGCCAGTTGAGTAAGTTTGTCTTTATTATGATCCAACAGGTCAATCGCTCTTTGATACTGGGTTTCGATAAGATTCGAAATTTCCTTGTCGATCAATTCGGAAGTTTTCTCACTATAAGGTTTGGTGAAATTGTATTCGCTCTGGCCTGAAGAATCGTAGTACGTAAGGTTTCCTACCACATCATTAAGACCATAGATGGTGACCATCGCTCGTGCCTGTTTGGTTACTTTCTCCAGATCGCTCAGGGCACCCGTCGAGATTTTATCAAAAATTACCTTTTCAGCAGCACGTCCTCCAAGAGCGGCACACATTTCATCCAGCATCTGTTCAGGGCGAACGATCAGGCGTTCTTCCGGTAGATACCAGGCGGCACCAAGAGATTGACCGCGAGGAACGATCGTTACTTTTACAAGAGGCGCAGCATGCTCCAGCATCCAGCTTACAGTTGCGTGACCAGCTTCGTGAAAGGCGATTGCTTTTTTCTCGTCGGGAGTGATGATCTTATTCTTTTTCTCAAGACCTCCAACAATACGGTCTACCGCATCCAGGAAATCTTGTTTTCCAACGGCCTTGTTGCCTTTTCTGGCAGCAATAAGGGCTGCTTCGTTACACACATTTGCAATATCAGCTCCGGAAAAACCTGGAGTTTGCTTGGCCAGGAATTCGATATCCAACTCATCTGAAACTTTTTTCAGGGGCTTCAGGTGAACTTCGAAAATTTCTTTTCTTTCATTAAGATCTGGTAGATCCACGTAGATCTGGCGGTCAAAACGCCCGGCACGCATCAGAGCTTTATCCAGTACATCTGCACGGTTGGTAGCGGCGATCACGATCACGTTCGTGTTCGTCCCGAAACCATCCATTTCAGTCAATAACTGGTTCAACGTGTTTTCGCGCTCGTCATTAGAACCTGAAAAATTGCTTTTTCCACGGGCCCGACCAATCGCATCGATCTCATCAATGAAGATAATAGACGGTGATTTTTCTTTGGCCTGCTTGAAAAGGTCGCGAACCCTGGAAGCTCCAACACCCACAAACATTTCTACGAAATCTGATCCCGAAAGCGAGAAGAACGGAACTTTCGCTTCACCTGCAACTGCTTTCGCTAAAAGGGTTTTACCGGTTCCCGGAGGTCCTACTAAAAGAGCTCCTTTCGGAATTTTACCACCAAGAGCGGTATATTTTTCAGGTTGTTTAAGGAAATCAACGATCTCCTGTACTTCTTCTTTCGCGCCTTCAAGCCCCGCAACATCTTTAAAAGAGGTCTTTACATCGGTATTCTGGTCAAATAATTTAGCTTTTGATTTCCCGATATTAAAGATTTGCCCGCCAGCTCCACCGCCGGCACCAGAACTCATTTTCCGCATGATAAAGATCCAGACACCAATGATCAGGATGAACGGAAGCAGGGACCAGAAAAGTTCACTCAACAGGTCGCTGGACTGGTCGTATGTAACGACAGTGTCCAGGTTGCCTTCTTCGATGGCATTATTCAGTTTGGGCTGAAAAACTTCCAGGCTACCAAACTGGAAACTGTACGAAGGGGTATCACCAGTAGGGAAAATTTCGGGTTCTGTGTGACCTTTGTGTTCCTTTTTCTGCTTAGCCTCGTCGGTTAAATATACTTTCGCAACGCTGTTGTTGATGATCTCAACTTTTTTTACGTCGCCATCTTTCAGGAATTGAAAGAATTCAGCCGGATTGGTCTTTGCTGGTTCAGAAAAACCATTTCCGCTGAAAAAGTTAATTCCTAAAAATATAATGATGATCGCAGCATAAATCCAGTATGCGCTGAATTTAGGCTTTTTGGGATCTAATTTCTTCTTTGAATTTGTCGCCATTCTATCGTGCTAAAAATTTAGATTTTAATAACTGGTTTCTATGGAAGTGATTTTGGCATCACCCCACAGGCTTTCAATATCGTAAAATTCCCTGATATGTTTCTGGAAGACGTGAACCACCACGTTCACATAGTCTATTAAAACCCATTCGGCATTTTCGCTGCCCTCCACATGCCAGGGTTTGTCTTTCAGGTTTTTACTAACGGTTTTTTGGATGGAATTTACTATGGCGTTTACCTGAGTGTTGGAGGTTCCGTTACAGATAATAAAATAATCACAAACTGTGTTTTCAATTTCTCTAAGGTCCAGGATATCAATGTCATTTCCCTTTACTTCCTCTATCCCTTTGATGATATGTGCAATAAGTTGATCGCTACTCGTTTCCTTTTTTGCCATTAAATTTATTTATTTTCGCAAATTTACCATTTTTTGCGCTCAATTAAGAGTTTGTAATGCAAGTTTTAATCGCCAAATCTGTTAGTCGTACTCCATGCGTATAATCAAAGTTGATGCCATTGACTCCACGAATACCTTTGTCAGGAAATTCTATGCGGGTACTTCAGAATTTGAACCGGTGTGCGTCACGGCTCGTCTGCAGCTGCAGGGACGAGGCCAGAGAGGCGCTATATGGAAGTCGGAAGCTGGGAAAAACCTTACATTCAGCATTCTTTATCCTCATCAGAAACTGGAAATTTCCAGGCATTTTCTGCTCAGCGCGCAAGTCGCCCTTTCCATCCTGAAGGTGCTCAAAGAGCTTCAGGTACCCCGGCTTTCGGTAAAATGGCCAAACGACATTCTGTCAGCCAATAAAAAAATCGGCGGGATTTTGATCGAAAATATTTTGAATAGCGATGGGATCGTGGCCAGTGTGATCGGGATCGGGCTCAATGTGAATCAGGTGGATTTTGGGGAATTCGGGAATGCCGGTTCGCTCTGTTCAGTCTCCGGAAAAACTTTTGATCTTGATGAACTGCTGAAGAATTTGCTGCAACAAATCGAAAATGATCTGCAGGAATTGCCGAAACGCCGCAAAGCTGAAATCCTGGAAGATTATGAAGATAAAATGTTTCGAATAGACCAGGTGAGCGTTTTCAGGCTTTTCAAAACAAATAAAGAGGTAAACGGAATTATTCGCGGTGTTTCCGGAGAAGGGAAATTGCAGCTGGAACTGGAAGATCTCGGATTGCTGGAATTCGATCTGAAAGAGGTGCAGTTGCTGTATTAAAAAAGGCCGGATAACCGGCCTGATATCTATAATTTTGATGCGTTCCCTGCCAGGGTGGCAATGAATTTCTTCAGCGGCCCTTTGATCATCATACTCATCATCGGGTTGAAATTTCCTTCGAATTCTAAATGAACCTGACTCTGATCTTCCTGAACCGGGGCCACGAAAATATCCAGGCTGAACGGGAATTTTTCAGCAGTAGAGCCTAAACGAACCAATTCGGGTCGCTTGGTTTCCACGATCTTTAGCCTGATTTCCGGCATTCCTTTCAGCTGGAAGAGAAACGTGTCTTCGCTCAGCGTTTCAAATTTTTCGGTGCTCTCGGGCATCAATTGTTTGTAATTGTGCACGTCAGTAAGAAAATCAAACATTTCTTCCTGACTTTTTGAGGTCGTTACTTTTTCGCTTTCTAATTTCATGATTCTGGTGTCCAGTTGGCCGGATCTTCTCGCCATTTTCTCAAAACCCCGGCTTCGTTCATACTAATATAATTGGTCTTTTGTGCAGTTTCGATCAAGTGTTCGTAATCACTCAGCGTGAAAACATCTACACCTGCTTCCTTGATATTGTCATCAGCGGCCTGGAAACCATATGTAAAGATCGCAAACATGCCTTTGACATTCGCTCCGGCTTCTTCCAGGGCTTTGACGGCATTCAGCGAACTTTTTCCTGTGCTTATAAGATCTTCGATCACCACCACGGTTTGTCCCTCTTCCAGGTTGCCTTCGATCTGGTTTTTTCTGCCATGCCCTTTCGGTTCTGGTCGAACATACGCAAAAGGGAGGCTCAGGTATTCTGCCACCAGCATCCCAATGCCTATGGCACCCGTGGCAACTCCCGCGATCACATCTGGTTTACCATATTTTTCCTCGATCTGTTTGGCAAAATGCTCTCTAACATAATTGCGGATCATAGGGTAGGAAAGCACGATGCGATTATCACAGTAAATCGGAGATTTCCAGCCGCTGGCCCACGTAAAGGGCTCTTGTGGTTCTAATTTTATTGCTTTAATTTGCAACAAAAGTTCAGCGGTCTTTTTCGCTGTTTCTTTATTCAAAATCATAGCTGCAAATGTATAAAGTTTTTGTGAATGATGTCCCTATAATTCTTTCGGCTGAAAAGGAAATAGATGATAAATACACCACTTTTCCTTTGAAAACAGTGAAGTTGAAAAAGGTGATCAGGAAAATCAATAAGGGGAAACTTTTATACGTACACCTCTACCATCCAAACGAAAATAAGCTGCTGAAGTTTCTTTTTAAAAAACTGAAGGTGGTAACCGCGGCAGGCGGGATGGTGAAGAATTCCAAAGACGAGATCCTCTTTATTTATCGCAACAAGCGCTGGGACCTTCCGAAGGGAAAAACTGAAAAACATGAAAGCATTCCGAATTCGGCCCTACGGGAAGTAGAGGAGGAAACGGGTGTGCAGGACCTGCAGTTGGGTGAATTTATTACCAAAACCTATCATGTTTTCAAGCGAAAGGGTAGGTTTAAACTGAAGGTGACCCACTGGTATGAGATGTACAGCGATTATGATGGGGAACTACAGCCCGAAGCCAGCGAAGGTATTGAAAAGGTAAAGTGGAAGAATTTCGAAAAGACCTGCAAGGCCCTGACGAAGTCTTACGCCAATATCAAAATGTTATTTCCGGATAAATATTTAGCGGGGCAGGCGGAAAACAGGATAGCGTAAATGCGCTTTTTCGTAGTGATCTGAATGTTTGTGCAGCCAGTCCAATTGTGAGTACCAGTTGCCTGCAAACTCACTGTCGGTTCTTTTCTTATCTTCAAATTCCTTCTTAAGATCTGGGTTATTTTGAAGTAAATCGGCTGCAATATCTTCAAAAACATAGGGTGAAAATCCTTCTTTTTGCTGCAGAACGGTGTCAAAGAAGTTCCAGTTGAAGAATGAATCCACGCCTTCTGGCTCCAGCGTTTCAATGAGATATCGCGCGCCATCCTGAAAGGTGGAGATCATGAAATCTCCTTTTCTGAAACGTATGTCTTCTGTAGTTTTGCTAACCTGTGTGTTGCTATGCAAATAATGACCTTCGTAAGCATTCTTCCCGGTTTGGAAATCTTCAATCTTATATACTTCCACCGTGATCGTGGTATCTCGTGCAAGCGGTTTCATTTTGATCTCATTCATCTTTAACCGGTCGATCACCGGCCACCAGCCCTGTGGAATAATGTAGGCACGCGGAATTTCAATTTGTTTGGAAACCTTGAAATTATCATAATATTCCACTTCTTTGGTAAAAGGCTTGCTACGATCATATTTTAGTCGCTGCTGGCCTGTTACCTCACTACTGATCATTTCTCCCTCGTAACCTTCGAATTCACGAATACTCGGGTTTTCCCGGTCAACCTCAAACTGAAGATTGTATGTTCTATCGGTCAAATATTCGCGCCTTGCCTGTTCGCGAAGATCTTTGATGACTGAAGTTTGATTCCCGGTGATCTGAAGCATGGACTTCATCAATTCATAAGTTCCCTGCACTCTTTTATCGTAAGGTTTCAGCATATGCGTTTCAACCATCATTCCCAACGTATTCCAAAGCGTGGTGTAGCCGGTTGAATAGCGGGGAGAATCCATGAACTGTGAAAAGCCTTTTTCAGGAACCTCGTTAAAAACATTTACATAAGGTGTAATATCCCAGTTCTTGGCCTTCAGGGAATCTTCTAGGGCCGGGCGTAAGGTTTCATCCAGATATTTTCCCAGGTTTCCTCCAAGTTTGTCATGCTGCGTGAACAAATGTGTCAAAGTGTACTGGTAATCGGCGCCGTTGCTCACATGGTTGTCTATGAAAACATCTGGTTTCAGGTAGTGGAATATTTCATAGAAACTCTGGGCGTTCCTGGTGTCAGCTTTAATAAAATCCCGGTTAAGGTCATAATTTCTGGCATTTCCGCGGAAACCGTATTCTTTCGGGCCATTTTGGTTGGTTCGGCTGGTTGAATTACGATTCAGGGCACCACCAATATTATAGACAGGAATGGTGGCTAGGATGACATTTTTGGGAGAAGCGATGGAATCGCCAGCCAGGTCGCGAAAGAGCATCATGGTGGCGTCGATACCGTCGCTCTCGCCGGGATGAATACCGTTGTTCACCATTAAAATGCTGTGATCTTCGCGAAGTTTTTCCAGATCGGTTTCTGCATCGCCGTCAGGATTATAAATGGCCAGGTGAAGCGGGTAACCGCTGTCTGTACTTCCAAATTCCTGGAGGGAAATGCTAGGGTAGGCATCTGCCAGTTCCTGGTAATACGCAATGACTTCGGAATAGGTTGCGGTTTCAGTTAAGCCAGATTTTTCGAACCGGGTCTCAAAATCATAATCTTTTACAAGTCGGTATTTGGATAGGTCACATGACAAAAAACTGATTGTTAGCCCCAGTATCAACCACCATTTTTTCATAAAAAAATCTAAAAAAGTTGGGGTAAACTTAATTAAAAAGACTGAGACCTGCGAATAGCGGTAAACTTATCTCCAAATTCACAATTGTTAAATATACATTAATGGAGCTGTAAAATTTCCGAAGCCTTCGGCAATCGCCTATTTTTAAATGAAAATTTGAAAGGAGAAAGATGAAAAGATTGACGCTAGCTGCGATCTTGTTAAGCTTCGGTTTGCAAGCGCAGGTAAACCAGAGTATTAGTAAAGAAAGACAGGCTGAATTAGCCAAAAGAGCACCAGATGTGGTGCAAACGACCATAGGGAAGGTTAGCCTTCCGCCGCCATACGCTACCAAACCAACGGCTAAAGGCAGTAAAATAACTGATTGGCCAGCGGGGGAAAAGCCCAAGGCACCTGCCGGTTTCAAAGTAGAAACCTTCGCTGATGATCTTCAGCATCCTCGTTGGACCTATATTGGTGAAAATGGGGATATTTTCGTAGTGGAAACTAACGACCGCCGTAAAAGTGCCAACCAGATCACGTTGTTGCGTGATACCAATGGTGACTCGAAGCCAGATGAACGCCATGTTTTTCTGAAGGATCTGAATCAGCCATTCGGAATGTTGATCCTGGACGGATATTTTTATGTGGCCAATGTAGACGAAGTGATCCGTTTTCCGTATCAAAAAGGAGCAAACTCCATTTCGGCAAAAGGAGAGCACGTGGCAGATCTTCCAGCCGGAGGATATAACCACCACTGGACCCGCAATTTACTCGCCGGAAAAGATGGGAAGAAAATTTATGTGACCGTAGGCAGTTCCAGCAATATCGGGGAATACGGTATGGACAAGGAAGAACGACGCGCTAATATCCTTGAAATGAATCCTGATGGTAGCGGAGAAAAAGTGTATGCTGCCGGTTTGAGAAACCCGGTAGGAATTGACTGGAACCCCATCACGGGAGAACTTTGGACGGCCGTGAACGAAAGAGATAATATTGGAGACAACCTGGTGCCAGATTATGTGACCAGTGTGCAGGAAGGCGGCTGGTATGGATGGCCTTACAGCTATTACGGTTCCATTGAGGATCCTCGCTGGGCAGATGATCCGCATACTGAAATGGTACAAAAAGCACTGGTTCCGGATGTTCCCGTTGGGGCACATACGGCCTCATTGGGCTTGGCATTTTATACTGAAAAAGCCTTTCCAGCCAAATATCATAACGGCGCCTTTGTGGGCCAGCATGGTTCCTGGAACCGGGCTAATTTTGCCGGTTACAAAATTTTGTTCATTCCTTTCGATAAGAATGGGAAACCACAGCAACCGGAAGATTTCTTAACCGGTTTCATCGCCAGTGATGATGCGGCCCAGGTTTACGGCAGACCGGTTGGAGTAACTGTGATGCCTGATGGATCCCTGTTGGTCAACGATGACGCCGGCAATAAAATCTGGAGAGTTTCCGCAGAAAAATAGGACTATTGAAAATAAAGATTTTAGCAGTTTTAGCAGCCATATTCTCTCTTCAGGATATGGCCGCTCAATTTATAAATGGGCAGGTAGTGAGTGCAGAAACCAGGCAACCCCTGGAAAATGTGCGTGTATTCCATGCCCAATCCAATTTACAGGTTTTTACAAACGCGGAAGGAGAATTTGAGATTAGGGCCGAAATTCCTACGAAACTTCAGTTCAGCTTACTCGGCTATACCAGCTATTCTGAAACAGTAACTGCTGAAAAGGTAAAAATTCAACTTCAGCCGGAAATTGGTCAATTATCTGAAGTTTTGATCCAGGCCGCAAATATCCCGAAATCGGTTAGAGAATTGCCAGCGTCTGTTAGTTTGATTCGTTCCGCAGAACTTTCAAAAACTGATAATTTTAACCTTGTACAGAGCTTCAACAAGGCTTCCGGAGTATTCGTAAACCAGGGTGCGCTCAACACCAATAAAATCACGATTCGTGGTATTGGCGCCCGCTCACAGTACAGTACCAACAGGATCAAGGCTTATTTGAATGGTATCCCGGTGACCACGGCGGAAGGGGAACTTACGCTGGACGACCTTGATCCCGAGATCATTGAAAAAGTGGAAATTTTTAAAGGCCCGGTTTCGTCGGTTTTTGGAGCGGGGCTTGGAGGTGCCATCAATTTGTACACAAAAGATGCGTTCGAAAATTCAGCCGGAGTGCAGTTTGATTACGGAAGTTTCCACACAAGGAAAATGGGAGCGCGTGCCGGTTTTTCTGAAAATGATCTCAGCGGGACTATCTTCCTTACGAATTTGAATAGCGATGGCTGGAGGCAGAATTCGGCTTATGAACGCTCTTCGTTTAACGGTAATTTTCAATTGGATCACACTGAAAAAACTCACTGGAACCTTTTTATTTCTGCAACCAACCTGAAGGCGTATATTCCTAGTTCGCTGAACCTGGAAGATTTTCAGAATACCCCGGAGAAAGCTGCTTTTACGTGGCGACAGGCGGCAGGTTACGAGCATTATAACCGGCAAATTGCGGGGATCTCTTTCTCGCATTCTTTTTCAGAAAAATTCAGCAATCTTTCTTCCGTGTTTTTTACGGCGAGAAATGCTTATGAGCCGCGTCCGTTCAATATTTTGGATGAAAACCGGCAGTCTTTAGGTGTGCGAACAAAATTTAATTATGAAAGTAGCTTTCTGGAGAGGCAGGCCAGTCTGAGCTTTGGAACTGAAGCGATGCGCGAATGGTACGAAACCGGAACTTTTCAAAATCTTTATGAAGAGCAGCAGGCTAATGGAAGCCTGGAGGGCGAGCGTTTGAGCCTGAATAACCAGCACCGGCAGTACCTTAATCTTTTTGCACAGGCGAATTGGATTATTACTGAAAAATTTCAGGCAGAAGCCGGTACAAGCCTGAATTTTACCGGTTATGAGCTGATCGATGATTTTGATGATTCGGTGGACCAGAGCGGAAAATATACCTTTTCCCCGGTTGTTTCGCCGCGGCTTGGAATTAGTTACGAGCTATTTGAGGAAAAGAACCTGTACGCGTCTGCCAGTCACGGTTTTTCCACGCCCAGTGTTGCTGAAACGCTTACACCTGAAGGTCTCATCAACACCGATCTTAAAACGGAAACCGGTTGGAATTACGAAATTGGCTTTAAGGGGAACTGGTTTCAGAAAAAATTATACACCGAACTGAATTTGTATTCCATCCAGGTACGAAACCTGCTGGTCGCAAGACGCGTGGATAACGACCAGTATGTTGGGGTGAATGCCGGAAAAGCCGATCATAATGGGGTGGAATTCACATCTGTTTACCAGGAAAATATAGATGAAAACTGGCAAATTCAACTTCGTCTTACGGGAAATCTAACCGATTATCACTTTGACCGGTTCGTGGACCTCGGCGAGAATTATTCTGGTAACGAGCTGCCCGGTGTTCCTGAATATTCGCTGATTCCATCGGCAGAGGTGGAATTTAAAAATTTTGGTTTCTATCTCAATTATCAGGCTTTTGGCAGGATTGCTTTGAATGACGCGAATGCGGCCTACACAGAAGCTTACCAGCTATTAAACAGCCAGCTGCGCTATTCCAATAATTTAGGGAAACTGGATTATTCGTTTAAGGTTGGCGCCAATAATTTGTTCGATGAGGCTTATGCAGCTAGTGTGGTCACCAATGCGGTGGGCTTTGGAGGTGCTTCTCCCAGGTTTTATTATCCCGGGAACCCTCGGAATTACTACGGAAGCATTAGTGTGAAATACCGATTTTGATCATTTTCTAACCACATCAGGAACCATGAATTCATAATTGCCCCCGTGGCGAATCACGTCTCGAACGACGGTGGAAGAAATGTGTGATTTTCCCGAACTCGAAATCAGGAAAACGCTGTCTATTCCTGCCATTTTAAAATTGGTTTGGCCTATTGCCTTTTCAAATTCCAGGTCCTGGCCATTTCGCAGGCCTCGAAGAAGAAATTGTGCATTTTGAGACTTACAGAAATTAACGGTCAAACCTTCATAGGTCATCACGGTCACTTTTGGTTCATTTTCATAAGTCTTTTCCAGGAAATGAAGTCGCTCTTCAAGATTAAACATATATTTCTTGCTGCTATTCGTCCCGATGGCGAGGATGATCTCGTCAAATAACGGAAGAGCCCGGTCAATAATATCGGTGTGTCCCAGGGTAAGCGGGTCAAAAGAACCAGGAAAGACAGCTTTTCTCATTGAGTTGATTTTCAGAATAAGATAAGAAAATTATGCTTTTAAGGCCGCTTCGATGGCGCTGCTGAACAATTCTGTCAAACTGATACCTGCTTTTTCTGCCTGCTGGGGCAGGATGCTTGCCTGGCTAATACCCGGCGTGGTGTTCATTTCCAGGAAATGCGGTTCGCCATTATGAAAAATAAATTCGGAACGGGTAAAACCTTTCATTTTCAGTTTGGTATAAATCATTTTTGCCAGTTCCTGCACTTTTTTCGTATCGGCTTCGGAAATTCTTGCCGGGGTGATCTCCTGCGATTTCCCAAGATATTTGGCTTCATAGTCAAAAAACTCACCTTCCGGAACAATTTCAGTTACGGGAAGTGCTGTCACTTCACCCTTGTAGGTGATCACGCCTACTGAAACTTCAGTGCCGTCCAGGAACGATTCGATGATGGCCTCGTCATCTTCTGCAAAAGCGGTTTTTGCAGCTTCTTCCAGTTCTTCCTTCGCCTTCACCTTGGTGATCCCAAAACTACTCCCGGCACGATTGGCCTTCACAAAACATGGCAGTCCCACTTTTTCCACGATTTCATCCGGATTAAGAAGATCTCCTTTATTCAGAAAATAATTTTCTGCGGTTTTGATCCCGTATGGTTTCAGTACACTGATGAGGTCGCGTTTGTTGAACGTGAGCGCCGCCTGGTAATGGTCGCAGCTGGTTTGCGGAATATTCAGCAATTCCAGGTAGGCCTGAAGGAGTCCGTTTTCTCCCGGTGTTCCATGAATGGTATTGAAAACACAATCAAAAGTGATGTTTTGATCATCAATGTTGACCGAAAAATTGCTTTTATTGATGGGATACGGCGTATCATCGGCCGCTACGACGAACCATTCGTTTTGCATGATGTGCACGCGGTACGGTTCATACAGGTCGCGGTCGAGATTTTTATAAACGATATTTCCGCTGTTGATGGAGATGCGGTATTCGCTGGAAAAACCGCCCATGGCAATGGCAATCTTTTTTTTCATATTCAATAATTGCGGTTAGGAGTCGTTAAACAAAAATATCACTAATTAGTGCACGTACCAAAATCAAAGCGTTTTATATCTTTGTCGCTTACTTAAAAACAATTATGGGTTTATTTCGGTTTATTTTTAGCAAGACGTTTCTGCTTCAGCTGGTGCTGGCGGCGGTGGTTCTTGTAGTTCTGGCCTTTTTGACGATGCAATGGCTGGATTTTTCAACCAATCAGGATCAGCGTATCGAGGTGCCAGATCTGGCAAAAATGAATCTGAATAACGTGGAAGATCGCCTGGAAGAACTGGATCTGGATTACGAGATCCTAGATTCGGCCAATTTCAATCCGGATTTTCCGAAGTATTCGGTGATCGATCAGGTTCCGGAACCGGGTAAGTTCGTAAAGGAGGACCGAAAGATTTACCTAACGCTGAACCCATCTGGATACCGAAAGGTAGAATTGCCAAATTTGATCCGGACCACCAAAAGACAAGCGGTGCCAACTCTTCGTTCCCTTGGGTTTGAAATCGGAGAGATCACCTATAAGCCGGATATCGCGGAAGATGCCGTACTGGAACTGCGCCATAATGGCCAGTTGCTGGAAGCCGGTGATGAAGTGATGAAAACTTCAGTTATAGACCTGGTTCTTGGCGACGGAAGCGGAAGATACCGGGGCACTTCAGAAGAAGAAATGAACGACGATACTAATACGGAAACACCTGAAGAAAACGAGATCGATGAATTCAGATAGGGACCAGCGGGAAGACATCGACGACGAGGGGGAGGAAGACGGCAATCTCTATGAGCATCATAAATTCACTGCGGAAGTGGGCCAGAAACCGCTTCGGGTGGATAAATACCTTATGAATTTCATCGAAAATGCCACGCGTAACAAGATCCAAAAAGCAGCAAAAAGCGGGAATATTTATGTAAATAATGAAACCGTTAAGCAGAATTATAAAGTGAAAGGCGGCGATGTAGTGCAGGTGATGTTTGAGCATCCGCCGTACGAATATTTGCTCGTGCCGGAAGATATTCCGCTGGACATCGTTCATGAAGATGAGGCTTTACTGGTCGTGAACAAACCGGCCGGGATGGTGGTCCACCCGGGGCATGGTAATTACAGCGGTACGCTTATCAACGCCCTGGTGCATCATTTTGAGAACCTTCCGAAGAACAGCAGCGAACGGCCCGGACTGGTTCATCGTATCGATAAAGATACCAGCGGACTTCTGGTTATTGCGAAAACCGAAGACGCCATGGCCAAGTTGTCCAAACAGTTTTTTGATAAAACCAGCGAACGCGAATACGTCGCGATCGTATGGGGAAATGTGGAAGAAGATGAAGGCACCATTGAAGGCAATATTGGTCGAAATCCAAAAAATCGGCTTCAAAACATCGTTTATGAAGGTGATGACGCTGAAAATGGGAAACCTGCCGTAACACATTTTAAGGTTATAGAGCGACTGGGTTATGTGACGCTGGTGTCCTGTAGGCTGGAAACCGGTAGAACGCACCAGATCAGAGTTCATATGAAGCATATTGGGCATACGCTTTTCAACGATGAGCGCTATGGCGGAGACCGAATTCTGAAAGGAACCACGTTTTCCAAATACAAACAGTTCGTAGAGAATTGTTTTAAGATCTTAACAAGACAGGCGCTACACGCGAAAACTCTTGGTTTTACACACCCTGAAACCGGGAAGTGGATGAGCTTTAATTCTGAGCTGCCGGAAGATATGGTACAATGTATCGAACGCTGGCGGAATTATGCCAAGAACCAGATCAAAGAAGAGTAATCTGGGGGGCAATAAAACGCTTCTATAAATCCATAAAGAACAAATTTCCCAGAACTTTCGGTTTTAGTGGGCTTCTTTTATCTTTGAAAGAAATAAGTGAAAAACCATGAAAATAGTCGTTTCTCCGGCCAAAACTCTTGATTACGAATCGAAATTGCCAACTACGCGTGGAACGCAGCCGCAATTTTTAGAGACAACCGTCAAACTGAACAGAAAACTTGGACGGCAAAGCAAAAAGGAAATTTCCAAACTAATGAGCATTAGTGATAAACTGGCTGATCTCAATTACACCCGTTACCAGGAATTTCAGGAAGAACACGACAAAAAGAATTCCCGCCCGGCGATGTACGCCTTCAATGGTGATGTATATACGGGCCTCGACGCCTACAGCATCCCAACTGATAAGTTAGACAAATTGCAGGATACCCTGCGAATTTTATCAGGAATGTACGGGATTCTAAGACCGCTGGACCTTATCCAGCCTTACCGACTGGAAATGGGAACGGATATCGGTATTGAGCGCAAAAAGAACCTGTACGAGGTCTGGCAAAAAAAGGTCACAGATTTTCTGAACAATGAGCTGAAAGACGATGAATTGTTCCTGAATCTCGCCAGTAATGAATACTTCAAAGCAATTGATACGTCAAAACTGAAGGTTCCCGTGGTCTCCCCAGTATTTAAGGATTACAAAAATGGCAAATTGAAGATCATCAGTTTCTATGCGAAAAAAGCCAGGGGCTCGATGGTACGTTATATCCTTGACAAAAACTGCCAAACGCTGAAGGATGTCAAAGGCTTTGATTATGATGATTACCGTTTTAGCGAGGAACATACCGAAAAGGAACACGAGCCAACCTTCATCAGGTAGATTTGGAATTTTTTCATCACAAACATCCGTACCCGCCATTCATTCCGGAAAATGCCACGAAGTTGATCGTGGGGACGCTTCCGCCGCCAAGGTTTACCAAAAGGCAATTTAAGCCCGATGATGTAGACTTTTGCTATGGAAGCAGGGATGGCTTGCTATGGATCGTGCTGGATCGAATCTTCGATCTCCACCTGAAATTTGAAAATACCGAAGAAGCTATTTTACAGCGCCAACAGTTTTTAAGGAACAGGGGAATCGGCATTTGTGACGTGGTGGAAAGTAGCAGGCGTGAGAAGATCGACGCTTCCGATCTGGGTATGCAAAAAGTGGAATTGCGGGATATGGTGAAAATTCTTCGGAAACACCCAAAGATTGAAACCTTGCTATTTACTGGCGGAAATTCTAAAAACGGACCCGAATATTTTTTCCGCCGCTATCTTCGGCAAAATCACCCGGAGATCAAACTGAAACTGGTTTCAAAAGAAGCTCCGAAAATCCATCAGTTTGTAATGGATGGCCGGCTTATCAATACTGTAAGTCTTATCGCGCCTTCCGGAACGGCCAATATCGCCGTGGGCAGTTCCGCACTCTACAAACAAATGAAAAAGAAGGACCCCAACTTCAATACGATAGACTTCCGCGTCATGCAATACCGTGAATTCTTTTAAATTTTTCAGAATTATCAGCATTAAAAAACCCCGAATTATCGGGGTTTATATTTTTTGATCAACTATTGCAGTTCTTTTCGGTCCTGCTCAGCCAGCGTAGTAGGCTTTACTTTGAATTTCTTCCGTTTCGGCCTAAGCTTTCCAGAGGTGCCGATGGCAATTTTTCCTCTTTTTGTTTTCTTATCACCCTTGCCCATTATTGCTTATTCTGTTGATCTTTAATGGTCTCGTCATTAAAATCCACCTCATTGGTCTTCTCATTCCGGTTTCCGGTAAGATTGGTAGGATTTTTTTGATCTTTCGTTCTTTCTCTGTGCTTATCTTCAATAGGTCCTCCCATAATTCGTGTTTTTTAGTTATATCACAAGATAGCCCGTTAGAAAGTAAAATACTCCTAATGCCCTGTTACAATTAGGTTAAAGGTTTCACATGATGGATGAAATGGGCAATCTTTTCGGTGCCATGTTCCTCCAGGTGTTTGATAAAAGCACTACCAATGATCGCTCCTTTGGCAAATTCGGTTGCCTGTTTAAAGGTTTCTTCATCTTTGATCCCAAAACCAACAATTTGCGGATTCTTTAGATTCATCCCATCAATTCTTCGGAAGTAAGCCCGAGTATCTTCTCCAAACCCGGAAGTAGAACCGGTCACGCTCGCGCTGCTCACCATGTAAATGAATCCGTTGGAAACTGAATCGATATAGCGAATGCGATCTTCCGAAGTCTGAGGGGTGATAAGAAAAATGTTTAGCAATCCATATTTCTCAAAGAGCGACTGGTATGCTTCGTGGAAAACATCTACCGGGAGATCTGGGATAATGAGGCCATCGATCCCACATTCCTGACATTTTTTGCAGAATTTCTCTACTCCATACTGTAGCATCGGGTTAAAATATCCCATGATGATCAACGGGATGTCTGTGCTTTTGCGAATATCCTGAAGTTGTTCAAAAAGTTTTTCCGTGGTCATGCCGTTGCGAAGCGCCTGGGTGGAACTTTGCTGGATCGTTGGGCCATCTGCCAGCGGATCACTGAAGGGAAGGCCAATTTCAATAAAATCAACTCCGTTTTTGGCCAGTTCCGTGATGATCTTTTGGGTATCGTTCATTTCCGGAAAACCCGCCGTGAAATAGATCGAAAGCAATTTTTTGTCTTCCTGAAGTTTTTGCTGAATTCGGTTCATAAAAGTTCCGCTGGTTTATAAGTTGAAAAAATCGATATACGTGTTGAGGTCTTTATCGCCGCGCCCGGAGAGGTTCACCACGACCACGTCGTCCTTCCGGAATTTCCGGCCTTCAAAAATAGCCAGTGCGTGCGAAGTTTCGATCGCCGGAATAATACCTTCCAGTTTGGCCAGTTCCAGTCCTGCTTTCATCGCGTCTTCATCAGTGATGCTGATGAATTCTCCGCGGCCGGTCTGGTAAAGGTTGGCATGCATCGGGCCTACTCCCGGGTAATCAAGCCCGGCTGAGATCGAGTAAGGTTCGGTGATCTGCCCGTCAGTAGTTTGCATTAGCAAGGTTTTGCTTCCGTGGATAATACCGGGCTTACCGAGTGCCGAAGTTGCCGCGCTTTCTCCCGAATGCACCCCTTTTCCGGCTGCTTCTACGGCGATGATTCCAACCTTGGGATTATCGAGATAGTGATAATAGGCACCTGCCGCGTTACTTCCGCCGCCCACGCAGGCCACGACAAAATCTGGATCTGTCGTTCCTTCTTTTTCTTTCAGTTGTTTTTGGATCTCTTCAGAAATCACACTTTGGAAACGCGCGACCATATCAGGGTACGGGTGTGGGCCCACCACTGAACCGATAATGTAATGCGTGTCCACCGGGTTGTTGATCCAGTCCCTGATCGCTTCGTTGGTGGCATCTTTCAGGGTTTTGCTTCCAGATTTAGCCGGGATCACAGTAGCACCGAGCATTTTCATTCGCGCGACATTAGGCGCCTGTCTTTCAATATCGATCTCGCCCATATATACGATACATTCCATACCCATAAGGGCACAAACCGTTGCGGTAGCAACCCCGTGCTGTCCGGCCCCGGTTTCAGCGATAATCCGCTTCTTGCCAAGGTGTTGTGCCATTAAGATCTGCCCAATAGTGTTGTTCACTTTATGAGCGCCGGTATGGCAAAGATCCTCCCGTTTCAGGTAAATTTTGGTCTGGTATTTTTCGCTGAGCCTGCTGGCAAAATAGAGTGGGGTGGGGCGACCCACATAATCTTTCAGTAAATTCTTAAAATCTTCCTGAAATTTTTCATCCTGCATCACCTGCAGATATTTCGAGCGAAGCTCTTCCACATTTGGATAGAGCATTTCCGGGATATAGGCCCCGCCAAAGTCTCCATAATATCCTTTTTCGTCTACCTGGTAGCTCATGAATTGATCTGTATTTTGAATTCTCTTAATTCTTTTAATTTTTTAAGTCCGGGTTTTAGCTCAAATTTACTGTTTACATCAACCGCGTAGAGCAATCCGGGTTTCCCGATGCGGTAAAAGTGGCTTTTGAGATCGGCGATCTGTTTGGCGTGTTCCGGGCCAATTCCCCCGCTGAGAAAAAATGGGGTGTTGGAAGGATAATTCTTCAGGATTTGCCAGTCAAATTCTTCCCCGTTACCACCGCGAAGCGCTCCTTTCGTATCAAAAAGAAAATAATCCACAATGCCCTCGTAAGCTTTGATAACCTGGAAACTGAAATCGGGTCCCACACTGAAAACTTTGATCATTTCAGGCGTATTTCCTGTTTTTTGAAGCGCGATCTTCAGGTCCTTACAGAATGCGGCCGATTCCTCTCCATGCAACTGTACGGCATTTAGCTGGTAACGGGCTACTCTTTCCAAGATAGCCTCCAGCGAAGCATTCACAAATACTCCGGTTTTTTTGATTTCTGATGGAATTGCGGGCATATCGCCGTCAAAATATCGGGGTGACTGGTCGTAGAAAATAAAGCCCATATAATCCGGCTGCAGTTCCGCTACCTGAAGCATGTTTCCGGGCTGGTTCATCCCGCATACTTTGAGGCTTAGGCCGGAACTCTGCCCCGAAGCCGGGGTAATCAGGGTTTTTCCTTCCATATTTTCTTGATTCATTGCTTGTGGTATTTGTCTAATCTAAGTCTTTTAAAAAGCTTTGGATCGCCCCGCCGGGATTTTCAGTTTTCATAAACGTTTCCCCAATTAGAAATCCGTCAAATCCGCTGCTCTTCAGTTTTTTGACAACTTCGGTGTCGCTCAGGCCGCTTTCGGCAACTTTCGTGAAACGATCTGGCAAATTTTTCGCCAGCCTGATCGAATTTTCAATATCCACCTCGAAGGTCTTCAGATTGCGATTATTGATGCCTATCATTTCAGCCTCGGTATGGATTGATTTATTCAGCTCTTCCTGGTTGTGGATTTCCAAAAGCACCTCCAGTCCCAGGTTTCTAGCCGTTTCTGAAAGTGTTTTTAATTCCGTTTTATCGAGTACGGCGGCAATCAACAGAATGACGTCAGCGCCATGGGCTTTGGCTTCCAGGATCTGGTATTCGTCGATCATAAAGTCCTTCCGAAGAATAGGTATTTCTACGGAAGCTCTCGCCAGCAGCAGGTCGTCCAGCGAACCGCCAAAGTATTTAGCGTCAGTAAGCACAGAGATTCCCGCGGCACCGGCCTTTTCATAAGAACTTACCACATTTTCCACACTCAGGCTCTGGTTGATGACCGATTTTGATGGAGAGCGGCGCTTATGCTCTGCAATAATGCCGAAGCTTGCCTGTCTAAGCCTGGCAGACAGCGATTGCCCCTGGCGATTAAACAGTACCGATTTTTCCAGCTGCTCGGTTGGGATCAACTGTTTCTTAAGCGAAACTTCCCGGCGTTTATCAGCGATGATCCTGTCAAGAATATTCATTATTTCTGAAAGTTTTTGCTGAGTTCCTGTAATTTCCTAAAACTGGCCAGCGCATTTCCTGATCTAATAGCTTCTTTGGCCAGTTCAAAACCTTCTTTTGGACCCAGATTCCTGGAAGTTGCAATAGCCATCCCGGCATTGGCGCAAACCACCTGTTCTTGTGGGGCTGTGCCTTTTCCGGAAAGGATATTCAGCAAAATTTCTGCAGAACTTTCAATAGATCCGCCACCGGCTATTTCCTCTTCCTTTAGAGGTTGTAGTCCAAAATCTTCCGCTTTCAGCATCTGTTCTGCATCGTTGCGGATGCATTTGGTGTCACCCGTGAGGGAAATTTCATCATAACCGTCCAAAGCATGCAAAATCGTATAATTCTTATCGGTATTTTGGTAAAGATACGCATACATTCTGGCAAGTTCGAGACTGAAAACTCCCACCAGCTGATTTTTGGGAAACGCAGGATTTACCATAGGACCGAGCATGTTGAAAAATGTTTTAACAGCAAGGCTTTTTCTAACCGGAGCAACGTTTTTCATTGCCGGGTGGAAAAGAGGCGCGTGCAAAATGCAAATATTGGCCTTTTCAATGCAATTTTTCAGGAAACCGGTATCGTTTGTAAAGGTGATTCCCAGGTGTTCCATGACGTTGGAGCTTCCACTAACTGAAGAAACCCCATAATTTCCATGTTTTGCGACCTTCACTCCAGCTCCGGCAGTCACAAAAGAGGCGGTTGTGGAGATATTGAAGGTATTTTTCCCATCTCCACCGGTACCGCAAAGGTCCACCGGTTCATATTCCGATAGGTCTACCGGAATACACAATTCCAGTAACGCATCCCGGAAACCTTCCAATTCTTCGATGGTAATGCTGCGCATCATGTAAACGGTCAAAAAAGCCGCAATCTGGGTTTCGCTATAGTGACCTTCGGAGATGTTGATAATCGCCTGTTTGGCTTCTTCCGCTGAAATGGTTTCGTGTGAAATAAGCCTATTTAGTAATTCTTTCATGTTACTTGTTTTCAGTGGGTTGTGCGACCTGTGTTTCAGATTTTTCCGAATGTTCGAAAGCCACCCAGTTCTGGATCATTTTTTTGCCTTCCGGAGTCAGGACAGATTCCGGATGAAACTGAACTCCACGAACATCAAAATCGCGATGGCGCAAAGACATGATCTCGTTCTTCTCATCGTAACTGGTTGCCTGGAGGACATCGGGTAACTGATTGTCTACCACCCAGGAGTGATATCGCCCAACCTGTAATTCCTGCGGCAGGTCTTTATACAGGTATTCATCGTCCACGCACACATCGATTTTTGTGGCCACTCCATGATAGACCATATCCAGATTATTCAGACGGCCGCCAAAAACTTCCCCAATGGCCTGCATACCAAGGCATACGCCGAAAATGGGTTTGGAGGGGGCATAAGTTTCGATAATTGGTTTCAGTAGACCGGCTTCTTCCGGAATTCCTGGGCCCGGAGATAGTAGAATTTTATCGTAATCCTCTACTTCTTCAAGGCTCAGGCGGTCGTTTCTTTTTACCGTAACCTCGCAATCCAGCTCTTCCAGGTAGTGCACCAGGTTGTAAACGAAGGAATCGTAATTGTCTATAACCAGAATTTTCGTTCTATTTTTCATATTTCTTCAGCAATTTCAAGGGCTTTCGTAAGCGCTCCGAGTTTATTAAACACTTCCTGTAATTCGTTTTCAGGTTTGGATTCGGAAACAATTCCCGCACCGGCCTGGTAATGCAATTCATGGTTTTTGCTCACGAATGAGCGTATGACGATGGCGTGATTGAAATTTCCGTTGAAGTCCATAAAGCCAATGGCTCCGCCATAAGCGCTGCGATTCACGTTTTCGATCTCTTCAATAAGCCGAAGGGCCATGGGTTTTGGAGCACCGCTCAAGGTTCCGGCGGGAAAGGTATCGGCCACAATCTGGGGCGTGTCAACTTCAGGATCTTTGGTTCCGGTGACCTTGCTAACCAGGTGGATCACGTGCGAAAAGAACTGAATTTCGCGATAGTTTTCCACTTTCACGTTGCTGCCGTTACGGCTGAGGTCATTCCGGGCCAGGTCCACCAGCATAACGTGTTCTGAATTTTCTTTTTGATCGGCTGCCAATTCTTTGGCAATTTCCGCATCTTTCTCATCGTTTCCGGTTCTTTTGAAGGTTCCGGCGATAGGGTGAATTTCTGCCTGGCCATCTTTCACGATCAGCTGCGCTTCGGGAGAACTTCCGAAGATCTTAAAATCGCCATAGTCAAAAAAGAAGAGATACGGTGATGGGTTCACATTTCTCAGAGCCCGGTACACATTGAATTCATCGCCCTTAAACTTTTGGGAAAATCGCCTGGAAAGCACCAGTTGAAATACATCTCCACGGTGACAGTGACCTTTCGCACGGTTCACCATTTCCATGAATTCCTCATCTTCGAGATTGGAATATGGTTCCTGTACGCGGTTAAAATTATAGGATGCAAAATTTTTAACTTTCAGTAATTGTTCGATCTGGTCGATATTCGAATCGCCTTGATAAGAATGGTCAAAAATATAGGCTTCATTTTTAAAGTGGTTGATGGCGATGATATTTTGGTAGACCGCGTAATAAATATCAGGAATCTGAAGATCTTTTTCCTTCTTGGTGACCTTCACGTTCTCAAAGTAGCGAACCGCATCATAGGCGATGTAGCCGAAAAGGCCATTATAGATAAACTTAAAATCTGAATCTTCCGTAGAGAAATTACGGGAAAAATCCTGAATAATTGCGGGCACCGAATCGCCCGGTTGCAGTTCCTGAATGGTCTTGCTGCCATCTGGAAACTCCCTGGTCACTTTTTCTTTCTCGATCTTGATGGAGGCGATGGGATTGCAGCAAATGTAGGAGAAGCTGTTGTCGCTGGCATGATAATCACTACTTTCAAGCAGCAGCGAATTGGGAAATTTATCCCGCAATTTCAGGTAGATGCTTACCGGTGTAATGGTATCTGCCAGGATTTTTTTATAAGTTGTTTTCAGTTTGAACATGCTTCGGTTTTTTGAATAAAAAAAGGCTTGTCGTGAGACAAGCCTAATGATTTTATAATATAAATGGCAAATCAGCTCACGACTTTTGACGTAAGTTTTTCCACCACCAGATATGATTTTCCGTTCTAAACATTGGGTCAAAGATAATTCGGCAATTTTTCATATTCAAATAAATTGCAAAAAAAATCCTGAGCGAGTGGCTCAGGATCATTTATTTAGAATTTCAGATCAACTTCCAGGTCAAAATTGTCATAAATCGTCTTGTCTCCAAGATTGTCAAAGAAGCTGCCTGATCCATATCTCACGTTGTATTTGGAACGATCGATTGTAAGTTTTGTAGAAGCGGCGTCGCCGTTCATGGTCAGATCAAAGGTCACAGGATGCGTATCTTCCTTGATCGTTAAGTTTCCTACGATGCCATACACACCTTCGCTTTTCTTGGCGGCACTGGTGATCACCAATTTAGCGGTTGGATATTTTTCCACGCCGAAGAAGTCTTCAGATTTTAAGTGTCCTTCCAGTTTTTGCTTCGATTCCCCTTCAAGATCGGTTACATTGATGCTGGTCATATCCATCACAAACTCACCACCGGTGATCTTTTCGTCTTCCATGGTGAAATAACCGCTTTTCAACTGGATATTTCCGTAGTGAGAACCGGTTACCTTTTCACCTTTCCAGTTTACCTGGCTTTCAGCTACGTTTACCGTTTTCTTTTCAGTAGTAAAAGCTACTGTTGTTAGCACAATTACAGAGGCGATAGTGCCTTTTAAAAATTTATTTTTCATGAGAATTTTTTTTGAGGGTTATACAAAATGAAATAAATCTGATTTACTTTTTCGAACTTTTTCCAGGTCCTGGTAAGAATCGTCTTCGCTGCGGTATCCTACCGGGATAATTACGGACGACTGAAGATTCTTTTCCTTAAGATTTAGGATTTCGTCAAATTTCGCATTATCGAAACCTTCCATTGGGCAGGTGTCAATTCGCATATTTGCAGCAGCGCTTAACAAATTTCCGAGAGCGATGTAGGTTTGTTTAGATCCCCAAACCTGTAGGTCTTCCTGAGGACGTGACAGGGTGGTAGATTTGATCATATCTTCCAGGCCTTGTAAATCCCCGCGAGAAACATTGCGTGTTTCGGCAATATTTTCCATATAAGCATCTACGTGCTCTTCCGTGATTTTTGCGTAATTGGCAAAGACGATGAGGTGAGAAGCTTCAGCTACCTGAGATTGGTTCCAAGCAGCCGCCTTTAGCTTTTCCCTGATGTCCTCATCAGTAATCACCAAAACTTCGTAAGGTTGCAGACCGTATGAAGAAGCTGAAAGGCGAATGCTTTCCAGTAATTCATTCAGGTCGTCTTCAGATAATTTTTTGGAACTGTCAAATTTTTTGGTAGCATAACGCCACTGTAAACTTTCCAGGTATTCCGGTTTTGTTTTAAGTTCTAAGTCCATTTAAATAGGCATTTAGTGATTCAATTTCTTTTTCAGTTAATTTTTCAGCAATTTCTTTCTCCACCTTTTCCATCAGGGGGTCAACTTTTTCTAGCAATTTTAATCCCTCCTGTGTGATGCGAATTTCGACTTTCCGTCTATTAGAAGGACAAACAATGCGTTCACACAGGTCGTTTTTCACCAACTTGTCTACCAGTCTGGTTGTATTGCTCATTTTGGTCACCATTCGTTCCTGAATGGTATAAAGGTTGGCCGGCTTGCCTTTTTGACCGCGTAGAATGCGCAACACGTTGAACTGTTGATTGCTAATACCGAAGGGTTTCAAAACTTCTACCACCTTTTCAGTCACATGATTGGCGGTAATGATGAGATTTAAAACCAGTCTTCTGGAATTAGGCAATTCTGCAGATGTCTTGATGATTTCTTCTATTTTCATTGTTACTACAACAATTGTATATACAAATGTATAATATTTTTTGGATTTAAAAATTAATTTTCTGTTAAAATCGGATGGGGGGCATGGGCGGTAACCCATGAAATTCCTTTATATTTATACTGTCAATAAAAATTTTATCATGAAAGAATTATCTCAAAAAGACTGGAAAGAGCAGCTGGAGAAAGATGAGAATGCCGTGATCCTCGATGTTCGGACTGACGAAGAAGTGGAAGAAGGGCATATCCCGAACGCCAAACAAATTGATATTTACCGCGGTCAGGGATTTATAGATGAAGTAGAGAAACTGGATAAATCCAAGAATTATTATATCTATTGCAGATCAGGAAAAAGAAGTTCCCAGGCCTGCACGCTATTGGATCAAATGGGTTTTGCCAATACTTATAATCTGGAAGGCGGATTTATGGAATGGGAGGGAGAAACCACCAGCTAGACATTCCTTAAAAATTTAACAATCACCGCTAAGTAGCATGAACACTGCTTAGCGGTTTCTTTTTATCATTTAGTGAGATTGCAGACTTTCACTTTTAAGTTAAAAAAATTTGCATTTAATCGAGTAAATTTTAGCTTTAGGCGATCTATTAACCTTTTTTTTAACTAAAATCTTAAACTAAATGAATTTAAATTCACTTAAAACCTTAAGTGTTGCTGCTTTTTCAGCAGCAATCCTCATGTCCTGTAACCAGGATCAGAATTCTGAAGCGCCATCTCTTGAAGAAAATATGGTCGCGCCATCTTCAGCACAGGTTATCGAAGGACAGTATATCGTCGTTTTCAAAAACGACGCTACAACCAACCAGGCCAGAATGGCCGAATCTTACCAGAAATCACAGGATATGGTGAAAGCCAGAACTTTGAAAATGGTGCAGGAAGCTGGAATTAAAGCCGATATCCTTAATATTTACAGTAAATCTATTAACGGTGCGACCTTGAAACTAAGCGCTGCTGATGCGGAAGCTTTAAGAGGACGCGAGGATGTGGATTATATCGAAGAAGATAAAATTGTGATGTTCGCCCCTCCTTGTGGAACGCCAAACGGTGCTCCTTGTGACGGAAATGGCGGTGGAGGTACCGGCGGAAGCCAGGAAACTCCTTATGGCATCACTCGTGTGAACGGAGGAGTTGCTTATGGCGGTTCAGGTATTGCATGGGTAATTGACACCGGTATCGACCTGGATCACGAAGATCTTAACGTTGATGCTTCCAAAGGTTTTAATGCGTTCACTTCCGGAAAAGATGGAAGATCCCTGGACGACGGTAACGGTCATGGTAGCCACGTAGCCGGTACAATCGCTGCAAAAGATAACAGCGTTGGGGTAATTGGTGTTGCTCCCGGTGCCACTGTTGTTCCTGTAAAAGTATTGGATAGCAGAGGTAGCGGGTCTTATTCCGGAGTTATTGCTGGTGTGGATCATGTTGCTGCGAATGGTAAAACTGGTGATGTGGCAAATATGTCTCTTGGAGGGCCGGTTTCTCAGGCATTAGATGATGCAGTAGTTGCAGCTTCTTCCAAAGTTAAATTCGCTTTGGCGGCCGGTAACGAAACTGATGATGCAAACAACCATTCTCCTGCAAGAGCTAATGGTCCAAATATTTACACTATTTCAGCAATGGATTCTAATGATGATTTTGCGTATTTCAGCAACTACGGAAATCCTCCTGTAGATTACTGTACTCCAGGTGTCGCTATTCTTTCTACCTGGAAAGGTGGTGGTTACAATACCATTAGTGGAACTTCTATGGCTTCTCCTCATGCAGCTGGAATCCTGTTATTAGGAAATCCAGCCAATGGAGGAACTGTGAATGGTGACCCTGATGGAAATCCTGATACGATCATGGTTCACTAAACTAAAACTATATTTAGATAGATCAGAAAAAGCACCAGGAAGCTGGTGCTTTTTTATTTTTCCATACTGAAGCACGTTTTTTTACGTTAAAAACATAATGCCATCAGTAGGATTGGTTTTTTAATTTGATATATTTAACCCCGATTGTCCGAGATTAACTTATAACTATGAACAAAAAGATTTATCTATTTATTCTGGCGCTATCCTTCTTTGGGCTTGCCAATGCACAGGAATTCAGTTTCGGAATAAAAGGTGGGCCAAGCTATGTTTCAGGAGGTCAGATCACCGGGAATAGTTCCGGAGGTATATATTTTGATGGAACTGTTGAAGCCGATTCCAAAATAGGTTTTCACGCCGGTGCATTTTTCGAATTGCGTTTCAATAAATTCCTGCTTAGACCAGAATTTATTTACAGCGCAATGGAAACAGAATTTCAATTTCCTACCGCTCCATCAGCATACGAGGTGAATAAGATCAGTGTTCCCTTGTTGTTTGGATATAATGTTTGGGGGCCAATTGATATTTACGGGGGGCCGGCGTATCAAAATATAATTGATTCCTCTTTGGAAGGAACAGAACCACCAGACCAGGTTATTGTTGCTCAGAATACACCTCTGGCAGGAATGGTTGGAATCAAGGCAGGTTTTGGTCGATTTGAGGTCGATCTGCGTTATGATCGTTCGTTGTCTACTGCTGAAACTCAGGATATCGATATTGTTAATACCACTTCCGGAGGTACGCAGGGATATGGGATCAATAAAGCCTATTTTGAAGATGCTCGTTTAAACCAGATCATGCTGAGTTTGAGTTTTAAAATATTCGATAGTGAAGCAAATGCCGGAAGGCGCCGTGGCGGTTGTTACTTCTAATATTTGATAGAACATAATAAAAAAGGCTTCCAAATTGGAAGCCTTTTTTATTTAATGCGCATCTATAGCCGGTTTTCCAGCTCGTTTCCCTGTTTTCTTAATCAGTAGTACGATTGGGGCGCACACAAGGAACAAAAGTCCCAGGTAGAGGAAAATGTCCATATACGATAATACGGTGCTTTGTTTCATCAAGCTTCCATTCAAAACAGCATAGGCCTTGTCGAGAGCTTCATTCGCACTGAAACCTTTAGCCATGAACATTCTTTTGATCCCATCAATACGTTGCTGCACTTTGAAATCGATCGCCGAAATATTCGGAAGCAGGTCTATTCGGTGTTGTTGTGCAAGCCTGGAAACCATGGTCGTAATAATGGCAATTCCGAAGCTTCCTCCCAGCTGTCTCATCATCCCGGTAAAGGCGGCGCCATCACCAATATCTTTTCCTTTTAAAGTAGAAAGCGAAAGCGTCGTTATAGGAACAAATAACAAGCCAAGCCCCACACCGCGAACCACCAGGGGCCAGAACATATGTTCCGAACCGGTATCCGGTGTCATTAGGGAATACATCCAGAAACTATAAATAAAAAATATCACGAATCCTGCTGATGCCAGGTATTTATGAGAAATTCCTCTTTCCAGCAATTTCCCGATGATGGGCATCATAAGTCCGGTAGTGATGGAACTGGGAATTAGTAATAATCCGGCATCTGTAGCCGTCCATCCTAAAATTGATTGCGTATAGATGGGAATAATAAAAGTGGAACCGAACAAACCGAATCCCAGTATAAAGGTCAGAATCGTACCAATTCGCAGGTTTCCATCTCTGAGAACCCGAAGGTTCACCACGGGATGTTCATAGGTGAGTTCTCGCCAGATGAACAGGATTAATCCAAAAACGGCGGCGACACTCAAACTCAGGATCAGGGAGTCTTCAAACCAATCATCCTGTTGACCATGTTCCAGCACAAACTGAAGTGAACCAATAAATGTAGCCAGTAAAATGATTCCCCACCAGTCCACCTGGTTGACTTTCAGCTTTTCCCCATATTTTGGACTCTTTACAAAGAAAATCGTCATAAAGGTGGCGATAATCCCAATCGGGATATTGATGTAAAAAATATACGGCCAGGAGAAATGATCTACCAAGTAGCCTCCAAGTGGTGGGCCTAAAGTAGGACCTACAATAACTCCCATTCCGTAAATGGCCTGCGCCATTCCTCTCTTTTCAACCGGGTAACTTTCAGTTATGATCGTTTGAGCCGTTACCAACAGGGCGCCACCACCCATTCCCTGGATAAATCGGAAGAGTACCAGTTCCCAAATATTGGTAGCATTTCCGCAGAGAAAAGATGCTATCGTAAAGATGATGATCGATGCTGCGAAATAATTCCTCCTCCCAAATTGTTTGGAAAGCCAGCTCGTCATCGGGATAATGATAACATTCGCAATGGCATAGGCGGTAATCACCCAGGCCACATCAGTAAGCGTAGCACCTAGACTCCCGCGCATATCGTTCAAGGCAACATTCACAATGGTAGTGTCTATGATTTCCAGCAAGGCGCATAAAATTGCGGTGATGGTGACCACCACTCTTCGGAAACCATATTCTACCAGGCTGTTTTCGTCCTGCATGGTTCTAGTTTAAATGTACATCTACCACCACGTTCATTCCGGAGCGTAGTCTTTGTAGTTTTTCTGAATCGTTACTATTGGTAAAATCGATCTTCACCGGCAGTCGCTGAACGGTTTTTACAAAATTTCCGGTCGCATTATCTGGCGGAAGCAGCGAAAACCTGGCTCCGGTTGCTGGAGAAAAAGCGCTAACCACGCCTTCAAATTCGGTTCCCGGGTAAGCGTCTACTTCAATTCCTACTTTTTGACCGATCTGCATCTTGTCTAACTGCGTTTCCTTGAAATTGGCAACAATCCACTTCTTATCTGTATTCACCAGGTAGAACAGTGACTGTCCCGGCTGTACAAATTGACCTGCCTGAAGATCCACGTTGGAAAGCTGGCCGTCAATAGGAGCCGTAACTACTGTGTAATCCATATTCAGCATGGCGGCGTTCAGCTGTGCTTCAGCACTTTTCAGATTTGCCTCAGCCACAGATACCTGTTTTTCTGAAATTTTTGTCTGTGAGGCGGCGGCGTTGCTTTGGCTGTTACTGGCCTTTTGCTGACTTTTCAGAATATCCAGTTGTTTTTCAGCTTCCTGTTTTGCAGCCAGCGCCTGCTCATATTGCTGTTCGGTAATCGAATGGCTTGTATAAAGGTTTTCATAACGCTTGAAATCATTTTCAGCCCGCCACAATTTGATCTTGGCGGTTTCGATACTTTCAGAAGCTGTAGTTACCTGCGCTCTGGAAGCAGCAGCATTCGCCTGGTATGACCCAATGCTGGCTTTAGCGACATTCAACTGACTTTCAGCCGCGGCCATCTGCGCACGGGCCTGTTCCAGTTGCACTTTATAATCGCGGTTATCAATAATGAACAGGGTGTCCCCTTTTTTAACTTTCTGATTGTCTTCAACCAAAACCTCCTGAACATATCCGCCAACATGAGGAATGATGGCGTTCATATTGGCTTCTACCTGGGCATCATCCGTCTCTTCATGAGAAAGCGAATGAAAATATTTATAACCTCCGTAGATCAGTCCAACGGTCACAAGAGCTGAAATGATCACGATGAATTTTTTATTGGTCTTCTTTTTCTGTTCCATTTTTTTCTGATTAGTCTTTTGTAAAATTCTGGGTCAAGCCACCTTTGGCTCTTAGCAATTCATAATATTTCTGGGCAATATTGGCTTTCGCATACGCCATATTGATTTTGGCCTGAAGTTGTTCCACATCAGCCTCCAGCAGGTCATTGGTATCTTCCAGGCCATTGTCGTATTTGTCTTTCACGATCCGAAAATTTTCCACAGCCTGCTCTTCAGACTGGGAGTATACATCCAGTTTTTTTAGCGCCAATTCATATTCTTTTTTGGCATTTTCTACCTGAATATGTACCTGGTCTTCTACCTGGTCTATTTGAAACTGCAATTCCCTGGCCCTGCTTTCAGCCAGTTTTACATCCTGTTTGCTTTTAAAAATGCTCGAAAGATTGTAAGATAAACCTACGCCGAAATTCATGGCGTTTGAAACAGTAAGCGCGTTGTGAACATCCAGGGCAATATAACCACCGGTAAGACCTATGGACGGGAAATAAGCACTTTTTGCAACCTCCACGCCGTTCTCGGCCGCTTGCTCCTGGAACTTTAGCGCCTCCAGGTCTTTTCGGCTTGTTTCCTCAGCTGAAACAACTGGAGTCATCAGGAAGGAAGCATCATCGGTTTGGACGATAGTTCCTTCAGGCAGGTTCAACTCTTTGATGAGCTGATAATTGATGATCTGCTCGTTCTTTCTGGCTTCTTCCAGGTTTAGGCGAGTGTTTGCCTGCTGCAACTGGGCTTTTAAAAGGTCATTCCTGGCCAGCAATCCGTTTTGTTCCATGGCGTTAAAATCGGTCACTCTCCTCTCAGCCCCTTTCAGGCTTTCTTCCAGTAATTCCACCGCTTTCCGGGCTTTGTAGAGCGATAGATAATCCTGAATTACTTGTAAAGCGATTTGTTCCTTCGAATTTTCTGCGGAAAAAGTTGCTGCTTTCAACCGGTTTTCATCGGCAGCGATCGCATTTTTCAGTTTGAATCCCGAAAATAGCGGCATGGAAACATTCGCCTGACCGAGCAATAACTGATTAATTTTGGGAGAACTTCCTGATTGCTGACCTTCTGAGCCTTCCGAAGAAGATGAACCGGTATTCAGCTTGAAATTTACATCAGCATTTGAAAGGTAGCTGTACTGGCCAGAAAGTTTGAAATCTGGGTACTGATTGTTTTTAGTGGTCTTTAATTGCGCAGCTGCAGTTTCCACGGTCTGGTTGGCCATTTTGGCTTCATCGCTTTGTTCGAGAGCCAGGTTTACCGCCTCTTCAATCGATAACTGGCGTTCTTGGGCGCTGAGTATTTGCTGCACGAACAGGCAGAAAATACTGATAATATACACCTTATACTTCATAGGTTAAAAGGGCTTTTATGGTTTGCTGAATATGCGGAATGAGTTCTTTTTCCACGTATTCTTCAAAGTTGAACTGGTCTTGCAGGTTGTGCATAGCCTGGAAGAATTTCTTGTTATAGTACAGGTTGAAATAGGATCCCAGGATCGTGGTCTTGATAAGAGGAATATTCACGTTTTTGGAGAATACCCCGGCTTCCTGGCCTTCCTGGATGAAGCGTTCGAGAATTTGAAAATTCTGCTTCTTGAAATTGATATAATTCTCGAAATCGATGGTTCGCCCCAGATTTGAGAATTCAAAATGCACAATTTTGTAGATCCTGCGGTTATTGTGGATACGGCGCACGACCATTTCCACCACCTGGTCGATCTTTTCCAAATATCCGTGATTCTCATTATAGAGGATGGTCTCGATCTGCATTTTAAAGTCAGACCCCCTGTAAAAGAGTAAGGCTTCCAGCAATTTTTCCTTCGAGCCAAAATAATAGGAGATCATCGCGATGTTAATATCCGCTTCTTTGGCGATCTGCCGAACGGAGGTGCCATCAAAACCATTTTCTGAAAACAGTTTTTCTGCCACCTGCAGAATGGCAATTTGTTTCTGATTTAATTCCACTTCTGAATTTTTTGCGCTGCAAATTTAAACAAATGTTTAAATTAAACGTTTGTTTAAATCAGGAATTTTTAAAATTATTCCCCGCGGAATTGTTTTTTCAGTTTTAAAAAATGTTTTTCAAACCAATGGAAGGATAGGTAGGCGGCCCGAAAATAAGCACAAGTTTAATAGGGATCGCCAATAAGAGCATATCGCTAATGGGGAGTTTGTTGATGAGAATAATGACAATTCCGCTGTACATGTATAATCCATAGGTGTATTTACCAAGGTATTCGGTCAGGGCTGTAACGGGATTAGTCGGAATTTTTCTAAAGAGGAATTCAGTAAAGAATATCATACTAACGAACCATACCGAAAGAATGATGTTAAAGAACCAATGATCGTAAGCCGTAAAATAAAGCAGCACGGATGAAATAAACAAACTTATGAAAGTAGCCGCTGGATTTTGGTAATTTTTGAAATATAGCCAGCCTCCTAACATACCGAATGAAAAGTTCGCGAGATGGAAGAAAACACTTTTATATTGCTGCCAGCCGAAATAAGCATCAATGTGAAAATACAGTAAATAGGCTACAGCCAGGCCCAGAATAACTCCCAATATATGCTTTCTGAAAGCCAGGCTTAGAATGAGAAACAAAAGATAAAATTGCTCTTCCACCGCAACCGACCATAAAAACTTCAGGGGCAAAATATAGGGGCTGTTCTCATAATTTGCCAGAAAGACCCAAAATAGCCATGGCCGTACCGGGAGTTGAGTTTCCAGACCTACTTGATTTCCAAGGAAGGGCAGCAACCAGAGACAGATGATTAAAACCAGGAAATAGAGAGGAAATATCCTGAGCACTCTTCGGAAGAAAAAGTTTTTTTGGGAAAAGCTCTTGTTAACTTCCAATTCGCGTAAAGCCAGATAGGTGAGAAGAAAACTCGATAAAACAAAGAAAAAATCTACGCCCAGAAACCCGAAATAGAACACCTTAGTGCTATGAAACAGGAAGACCATCAAAAATGCCAGAAATCTCAGGCTATCCAGCCCGGCAATATGTTTCTTTCTCTTCTTCTCTTGAAGTATCTGGCGCTCCAAATGTTTCAGTTAGGTGATTTTCAATAACAAAAAAAGGGATTCCGTAGTATCCCTTTTTGGTTGGTTAGTTAAAGAATAAGAGTTCATCATTTCGCCTATGCTTTAAACTTATTCCATAACCAAAACTTTGAATCTTAAAGATATTGTGAATTTCTGGATAAAACAAGTAAGGGCAATCCCTTAAAAATCTTCTATTTCTCACCTTCTTGCATTATAAATTTATCCAGTTCCGGCAGATCTTCACCATTCATCTTACCGTTTAAATAAACCTCTTACCGCTTATCGAATGAAACCTCTGTTTCACCGACAGTAAAATTCCATCTATCGAAATACTCTCTCCTCAAGTGCATTAATAATGATCTTTACGATGTGAATGAGAACATATTAAACATATTGATATTCAAATTTACCCAACAAAGCTTGACCTATCCTTTAATGGTAAGCGATAAGAGGGCCGGCACGTACCCTACCATTTTCATGACTTATGGCAATTTGAAAATGGCCGGCTTAATCTTATCGCCCATAAAAAGGAGAAGCTGAAAAGACAAGAAATCAAACAAAAAGGAAATAATTATTAAAAGACAATTTTGCGCTTAGTTTGTTGGTTAACTAAGTTTAAGGTGGTTAGGTGAAAAACAGGGGAGAGGTCCCCTGTTTTTGTTTTTGATTGCTAAATGAAGCATGTTCAAAATTTTATTTTTTTTTACGATAAAAAAATAGAACTTCACTCGCTCTAACTACCAATTATGGCTTCAGGAATTTTTGCATTATTAGACGATATAGCGACCTTGATGGATGATGTCGCGACCATGGGTAAAGTTGCCGGAAAGAAAACTGCCGGAATCCTGGGCGATGATCTCGCGGTAAATGCCGAAAAAGCTTCCGGGTTTCTATCTGATCGGGAACTGCCCGTTCTCTGGGCCATTACTAAAGGTTCTCTTTTAAACAAGTTGATCATTCTGCCAATTGCCTTCCTTTTAAGCGCCTTTGTTCCGGTGGTCATTAAAGTTATTTTGATAATTGGCGGAGTTTACCTGGCTTACGAAGGAGCTGAAAAAATCTACGAATACTTCGTACCTCATCCCCATGAAGACGTGCACGAGCTGGAAGATTTGAGCAGGGAAGACATGCTGGAACACGAAAAAAAGAAGATCAAATCAGCAATTTTGACCGATTTTATCCTTTCCGTAGAGATTGTCATTATCGCGCTGGGAACGGTGGCTGATGAAGCCCTTTCCACCAAGATCATCGTCGTTTCGATCATTGCCATTATCGCTACCATCGGTGTTTATGGAATCGTAGCTTTAATCGTACGCATGGATGAATTTGGCCTGAAACTGATCAACCTCAATGAACAGGATGATAGTTTTTCAGATAAAGTGGGGAAAATACTGGTAAACGCACTGCCGTGGGTGATCAAGGCACTGGGAATCATCGGAACCATCGCCCTCTTGCTGGTTTCGGGAGGGATTTTCGTTCATAACCTTCATTTTGTACATGAACTGGTACATTCTCTTCCAAGTATGCTGGGTGAATTTCTGACCGGCGTGGTGGCTGGAGCCCTTATTTTGCCAATTATTAACCTGCTGAAAAAAGCCTGGAAAAATATTTTTAAGAAATAGCCGACTAAAAGTTATAGTTCAGCACCAGGTTGATCTGGAACATATCGGTCTTATTGAAGAAGAAATTCGGATTTTCTGGAATATCGCCGCTGGCCAGTTTGGTAACCAGCAGCAGTTCCGGCTTCAGATTCCTTAATTTTCTGAAATGGAAAAAAAGGTCCCAGTTGATCTGAGTGTAATCGGGAACCGCATACTTGCTCTGTACGGGATCCAATACAGAAGGTTTCCACTGGTGACCAAGACTAAAAATTGACTGTATCCGCAATTGTTCTTCAGCCAAATCAAGGTCCTGATGATAATAGAAAACCAGCGCATGATTATTGGCCGAGCCTTCGCTACGCTCCCTTTTTTGAAAACTGAATAAAAATTCCCTTCCCCATTCACGCGGAGAAAGGTATTGCCCATTGCTGAAGATCCGATCGTAGGCCAGTGTAAAAAGCTTATTTTTTCCCGGTTTATAGCGTAACTGAAGCCCAATTAGGTCGGAATTTTGATCCTGGAAATACCGCAAGGAATCTACGGCATTCCCACCATTTCCTACTCGGGACTGATGCAGGTATTCGCCATGGATCCCAAATTTTCCAGATAGCTGCCATTCCGGTTTTAGATATATGGAATTGGACACATTTTCAGTAAAGTAATTCCAGGCTTTTAAATTCAGGTTTTTGCTAATTGACTGTTCGAGATGCGTGATGAACAAAAAATCTGATTCAGTTTGTCCTGCGTACGCCGCTGGATTTCCGCTTTGTGAACGGCCGACCGCATAGGTGCCGATACTTTCACCAATTCCGAAGAATTCACCGGTGGAGCGCGGAGCCACTTCGTTAAAAAGAGCCAAACCAATTCTGGTGTTTTCTGAATGGAACTGGTATTGAATACCTTGAAATAAACTGGGGATCATTCTCCCATCCTGGCCATTTACCAATGGCGAATGATATTTCATTCTTCCCAGTCTGAAATGGTGCTGCTTTTTTTGATAGCCCACGTATAACTCGCCGAGAATGGCAGTTACGCGTTGATCCAGGTTGAGCCTGTTAAATAAACCCTCTTCATACCGGCTGGTTTTTCGTGTGCGCGCATCAGGTTCTCTAAGATCTTCCAGCCCCATATTTGCGGTGGTATAAAGGGCCACACCAAATTCCCAGTTTTCAGCGAATGTGTTCTGATATTTCAAATGGCCACCGGTAGCGAGTGCATCGAAATCTTTCAGGTCTCCTTTATTGGAGGTATGCAGGTAAAAACTGCGAACCTGCCCGGACAATTTTCCCCAGTTGGAATTTTTGGTGCTATCCTGGGCCTGGAGTGTTGTACTCGCGATCAACAAGAAGAATAAGATTCGGGACATAAATTACTTGGTCTTGTTGAGGTCGTACTGTTTTTTATAGAATTCCATAATAGGCTGGAAAGGTCCAAACTGGTGTTGCTCTGCAGGGAAGTTATCTGCCCATGGCCCGTAAGGGGTCGAAACGGGTTTTAATTTGCGATCGGGAAAATCTTTTTCCAGGTTTGCTTTGTGAGGGCGCGAAAAATTGTTGATATAACCGGCCAGGTGATAAGCCTCCTCGTCGGTCAATTTTGGATTTTCCCAGGTTGCCTGGCCAAACGGCATATTGGATTTGATGAATTCTGCGGCGGTGATCACGCGGTGCATTCCGGCGCCGTCATTAAAACTATCAGGTCCCCAGAGTGGCGGGTACTGGTAGCCTTTGGTAGCATCTTTAAATTTTTGTCCCTGCCCGTTTTCCCCGTGGCATACGGCACACTCCTGTGCATATAGGGCTTTTCCTTTCTCGAAATCTACTGCCACTTCAGGCAGTTGGATCTTAGGGAAACCTTTGAATTCTTTTACGCGTTCTTCCGGGAGGTCTTCCCCCAACCATTCCATATACGAAACGATTGCTTTCATTTCTTTGGAATCTACCGGGAGCGGTTCACCGTTCATACTTCTGGCCATACAGCCGTTGATACGATCTTCAATAGTTCCCTGACTGTTTGATCTCGAGCGAAACTGCGGAAAACGGTCGGTCACTCCAATCCAGGATCCAGACCCCGCCTGGGTACCATTCTGAAGATGACAATTAGCACAGGCCAGGTTATTCCCGGCATAATGCATCTGGTCATCTGCGGCCATAGGACCAATGAAACTGCTGGTTTCAGAAATAAGCTGAAAACCATAGGCTACATCCGCAGGCATATTGCCGGACTCAAACAGACTTTCCGGCTCTTTGGGTGCCCATTCCGCAGCACTGATTTCATTTTTTATGAACCAGCCGGGATGTGATCCATAAAGATACACTCCTACGATGACTACTGCCAGCAGCAATAGGACCGACGTAAAAAGCCGCGCAAGCAAATTTGCCAAATGATGAAAGTTTTTCATAGGTATTGCAGGAAGGGTTTTGTTTTTTCCTATCTAAATAATTTTTCAAACTTATAGCTATTCCGCATGCCAACCAGTAACAATTGTTACAGTGAACCGGTAGGAGGTTAGAAGCATTTTCGGGCTGGATTTCCCTGCCGGAATTTTAAAATTATTGATTATCTTTCAGTTCCAGGCGTTCGAAAGAAATTTCCATAGAGGAAAATGTAATTTCGGCTCGCTCTCACCAGGAATTCATGCAGCAACAGTTAGTTCAAAACGTATTTCAGAAAGTTCTTTTTCTACTTCTTTTTTTGATTTTTTGCCAGGTGGCAAAAACCCAAGAAGCACCTTTTGCCAAATATCAATTTAAGCCTTTCGAAAATGTCCCAACCCAGCGGGCTGTGGCAACTATCGCACAGGACCAGCAGGGATTCATCTGGATGGGGACGAATGGTTTGGGCCTGAACCGTTTCAATGGGATCGATTACAATTCTTATCAGTACCACGAGAAGGATGCTGCCAGTTTGAGCAACAGCCTTATCCATGTGGTTTTTGTAGATGATCAAAATAATGTCTGGGTTGGAACCGAAGCCGGGCTGGATCTCTATAACCGTGAACAGGATAATTTTTCGCATATCAGGTTAAAAGGAAACCCGGATGAATATGGAATTTCAGTCCAGGCAATTCTTCAGAAACCCGATGGGAAGATTCTGGTAGGAACCCATGAAAACGGCCTTTTCGAAATCGACCCGCAAAACCTGGAAGCTGTATCCATTCCTTTTAAATCCCTGGGTGAAGTTCAGAATATCCTAATTAACAGTCTGTCGTATTTCGATGGAAAGATCGTTCTCGGCAGTAATCGCGGCTTGCTGGAACTGGGAAATGACCAGGTGATTCGCCAGCTGAATTTAATGACCAGCAGCGGGCGTGAAAAGATTTCAGTACCAATCAAAACCAGCCTGGTTGATGGGAAGGGGAGTATCTGGCTCGGGACCACTAATCAGGGACTATTTAAAGTGGACGAAAATGAGAATGGGCGATATAAAATTCAGCATTTTGATATTACTTCCAAGCGAATTTTGTCGCTCCTGCATACCCCGAGAAATACCATTCTCTGCGGTACAGAAAACGACGGTTTGTTTGAAATTTCCCGTAATGGCGAGGTGCTGAATACGTATAAAAACACTAAAAATAACGATCACGGTATCCGGTCGAATTCCATTTGGGCGTTGTTCGAAGACAATCAACAACGAATCTGGATCGCTTATTACAACAATGGCGTAGGGGTTTATGATAAGTTATACGACAAGTTTGGGGATATTGTAAGCCGGCCGAATGACAGCAATTCGCTGCAGGCAAGTTCGGTTACCGGGATCATCCAGGATGAAAATGGGCGTTTCTGGATCGCGATGGATGGTGGAGGCGTGGATGTGTATGATCCTCGAACACAGCAATTCACCCATTTGCTCAATACGGAAAACGCGATCGCGAACGGGTTGAATTCACCTGATGTTCAGACCATTTTTAAAGATAGCCGCGGAAATATCTGGGTGGGAACCTGGGACTACGGAATATATCTTCTAAAAAAAGGCTCGAATAAATTCCTCCATTTTTCTGCGGAAAATACCCGCGGCGGTATGGCCACGAATCGTATCCTGAGTTTTTCTGAAGATTCTAAAGGCATGATCTGGATCGGGACATTTTCTCGCGGGATTCAGTCATATGATCCAAAAACCGACAGTTTTCAGATCTATGATCACCAGGTTTTTCAGGATCAGCGAATCAGTTACAGTGACGTGCGTCGCGTGTATGTAGACAGTGAAGACCGGGTTTGGATTGGCGGGAATGCGGGGCTTTTTCGCTTGAAGGTCTCCGGAAGATACTTCCAGTTGCAGGCCATGTATCCCAGGATGTTCCAAAACGACCACTCGGTTAATAACAGTATGGTGCTGGATATTTATGAAGATTCAGCTAAAAATATCTGGATCGGGACCGATGGGGCAGGTCTTTGCCGTTATGATATGAAGAATGACCAGTTTCAGTGGATTGGTATGGAGGAAGGTTTGGATAAAGTGACGGTTTCGACCATCATTCAGGATGATCGCGGAGATCTTTGGGTGGCAGGAAATAACGGAGTGGCTCAGATCGATCATGAAACCACCGAAGTGCGGAATTATACCAAAAAAGATGGTCTTTTAAGCAATGACTTCAACAATGATGCGGCTTTTAAAGACAACCTCGGCAACTTGTATTTTGGTTCCTATGAAGGCATCAACTTTTTTAACCCGGAAGAATTACCAGTTCTCAGTAACACGCCTGCGGTTTATTTAACTGAATTGCGCATTTTTAATAAACCGGTACAACCCGAAGCCAAAGAAGATGCGACCCTGCATAAAATACTTTCAGAAACCGATCAACTCGTGCTGAAGCATGATCAGTCGGTTTTCACAATTGAATACGCCCCGGTCGATTTCACCCGGCCTGAAAAAATCCAGTATGCCTATTACCTGGAAGGATTTGAAAAAGACTGGAATTATGTGCAGAATTCCCGTAGTGCGACCTATACGAACCTGCCCGCCGGAAAGTATACTTTTCACGTCAAGGCCGCCAATAGCGATGGAATCTGGAATGAAAAGGCAACCGATCTCGGTATTCGAATTCTTCGCCCATGGTGGTTCACAAATTTTGCCATTTCCCTCTATATTCTTACTGTAATTGGCCTTTGTTACCTGGCCTTAAAAATTGTTAATTCCAGGGTGCAGGCCAAACGCGCCATCGCCCAGGAGCGGGAAAGACATTTGCAGGAAGAAGCTTTGAACGATAAAAAGATCCAGTTCTTTACCAATATTTCCCATGAGTTTCGAACACCTTTAACGCTTATCCAAAGCCCCTTGCAGGATATTCTGAATGAGCCATCTTTTTCAGAAAAAGCGAAGGAAAAATTGCAGATCATCAGTAAAAATACAGCCCGCCTGAAGCGCCTTATCGATGAACTAATGGATTTCAGGAAGCTTCAGTTCAATAAATTGCCGCTGCAGGTGCGTTGCTTTGAGATCAGGAAGCTGATCGATGAGATCGTGGAACATTTTCAGGAGGAAGCCGGGCAACGGAACATTCTCCTCTCCGTAGAAATGGAAGAAACTCTGGGCGTGATCTGGGCTGATGAGAATAAAGTGGAAAAGGTTATTTTCAACCTGTTATCAAATGCTTTTAAAAGCACTGCCAACAATGGCGTCATCAGCGTACATGTGCTTAGCGGAATGCATTTTTTCGAACATTTGCAGGAAAGCGAAGCCGTGAGAAGCCTGGAAATCGCTATTGAGGATACCGGGAAAGGAATTGCCCCTACTGAAATTGAAAAAATCTTTGACCGTTTTTACCAGATCAAAGATCGCAACGAAGAATATTACAGCGGGACGGGAATCGGGTTGGAAGTGGTTCGAAGCTTTGTGGCCCTGCATCGCGGAGATATTCAGGTGGAAAGTGAAAAAGGAGTGGGGACGAAATTCCGCATTTTGCTTCCGCTGGGAAAACAGTTTTACGAGGTCGAGGAAAAACCGGAGAGTGTTTCAGCTTCCGAAGTCAAAATATCCAGAAATACTCCCGTTGAGGTTGATAATCTTACTCCGGGCGGAAAGAAGAAAAGTTTGCTTATCGTGGAAGACAATACCGAGCTGAGAAATTATATCGCGAGGGAACTGAAAGAGGATTACCGGGTGTTGCTGGCGGAAGATGGACAGGAGGGACTGGCGAAAGCTCAAAAATATGTGCCTGATATCGTCATTACAGATGTGATCATGCCGAAAATGGATGGTCATGAATTTTGTAAAAATCTCAAAAATGAACTGAGTACCAGCCATATTCCCGTGCTGATGCTTACCGCAAAAGCGATGGCCGATGATTGGGTGGAAGGTCTTGAATCTGGCGCTGATGCTTACGTGAACAAGCCTTTCGAAATGAAAGTGCTCCGGTCCCAATTGAAACAACTCATCTATAACCGTGGACTTCTGTACGCGAAATACATGAGCGACCTGAAGTATACAGATGTGGCACCGGCCACTTCCAGTTTGGACCAGGATTTTATTTTGAACATCATCAATTACATCCAGGAAAATATTCGAGAAACCGATCTCAACGTGGAGAAACTGGCAGATGTCTTCAGTTTGAGCAGGAGCCAGTTGTACCGGAAAATCAAAGCGCTTACCGGACTTACGGCTAACGAACTCATACGAAAGATCAGGCTCGAGCGTGCCAAGGAATTACTGGAGCAGGCAGGACAGGTATCGGTGAGTGAAGTAAGCTACAGCGTAGGTTTTTCATCACCTTCTTATTTTTCAAAATGCTTTAAGGAATACTTCGGGATGCTTCCAAAAGAGGCCGGCGAAGAGTAAGGTATGGCCATAAAAAATCCCGGGAAACTCCCGGGATCTTCCAGCTGTGTTGCTAATTCAAGCTTAGGTTAGTACGCTAATTCTCCTGTAAAATCTTCGCTTACATCCCTGCCGGCAAGCCCATCGGCCACACCTTTATAAGCCGGTTTGCGGTCGTAGTTCGCATCCCACACATTTGGTGACTCATCAGGCAGCCAGTACTGGTGCTCGTTTTCGTTATCTGAAATATTCCAGAGCGTTGTGCCGTATTGTTGACTGGCGGGTACATTCTCCCGGAAAGAATCCAGGATGAACTGGTACATATCTGCCTGCTCGGCAAGTTGATCGGCAGTAGGAGAAGCCGTTCCCAGGCGCACGTCCAGTTCAGAGATTTTCACGAGTTTACCGGTGGCCGCCAGTTTCTGGAACATGCTTACAATGTTTTCTCGATTGGTATTTAGAGAAACGTGCATCTGGGTGCCAATTCCATCAACTTCAGCGCCCTGTCTTTCAATATACTTCACATATTCGATGAGACCGTCTACCTTCGCAGGACTGGATTCCAGGTTGTAGTCGTTGATGAAGAGTATATCACCGGGATTGGAAAGTTCCCTGGCAAGCTTAAAAGCGGTAACCGCATAATCCTGGCCTAGGTATTTTACCCAGTAAAAATCATCGCTGGCAGGATCTGCCACATTCCCATCTCTTACAGAGCCGCCTTCTGTCATGGGCTCATTGACCACATCCCAGGCATGGACTTCATCTTTATAATGATCCAGCATCTGCGTGATCCAGTCTTCCATGGCATCACCGATAATGCTTGCTTTTTCTTCTTCTGAAAGTTCTATGATCACCGGTTCGGAACCTGTATTCACTTCACCATCAGTCAGTATAATATCATCAATATAAAACGTTGTGGCTGATGTTCCGAAATCGAAGATGAAACGAACTCGGTCATCCCGGGTAGGAGTGAGCGTTCTTTCAATTTTGGTCCAGTTGGTTCCCACCTCCAGTGCACCGGAATACTCTGCAGAATAATCTTCACTCTGAAGTTCCACCTGGATCGTGGAAGCAACATCGGCTTTTATAAAAAAGGAGAAAGTATATTCGGTTCCCGCCTCAAGCGGTTCACTGAACTGGTAAACCTGTTGGGCTTCGTAAGCCTGTGCGGCAGTAGGATTGGTAAGCACCATCGCGTAACCGGCATCCCCGTAGCCTTCACCTTCCGCGGAGACACTTCTGGTAGAACTATTTCCGTAGCCATACCAGCCATCTAAAGCCCCGTTTTCAAAATCCCCATTTGCGATCAGATTAGTGGCAGTTACTTCCGCATCCAGGTCGGTTACGCTCAGATTGTTCACATCAATAAAATAGGTGACATCTGGCAGGTACCCGAGGTCAAAAGCCATTTGGAAGCTATCTCCCGTAAAATCGTTTACGCGGAATTTGACCTGCTGCCACTGGCTGGAAGTTTCAAAGGCTTCAGTCCATTCCCCGCCGGTATCGAACCAGTCTCTGTAGGGATAGTTATTCTGAAGGCCATTAAAGGAAATTCGACCTTTTCCCGGCTGATCGGAGCGGATGTAAAAGGAAATTTCATATTCGTGCCCGTTGATCACAGGAATCGCGGGGGTCACCACCTGCAGGTTATAAGGCTGCGAAGCGGAAGCGCTAGCCTCCATTTTTAATGCAGGGCTATTGGTTGCCAGGCCTTCGCCTTCGGCAATACTGATTCCGTCCCCGGGATTATTGAGCGACCAGCCACTAAGGCTACCGTCTTTCAAACCGGAAAGATCAAGTGCGTTGGCACCTGGTGAACCGGGAATAACAGTTGGAGCGATGAGCCCATTGAGGTAACTGGCATTCTGGTTGGCATGCCAAACCAGGGTATGCCCAAAAACATCGATCCCTGCAGCATTGGTTTTCGCGATAAAATCATCCACAGGTCCAAAATTGATGGAACCATCAGGCTGGACCATCGCGCCATGTTTCATGGCATAGCCCACGGTCACTTCATCAAAATTCTCATTCACCAGCGCGCTGTACGCGTCATTGTTCATATACAGGTCCATAACAATACCGGCACCAAGTACATAATCACTGTAGGTTTTCAACGCATCGTAACGGGCAATTTTCTCTTCCAGCTCCAGCGGAAGTTCGGCTGTCGTCACTTTCTGGTCTTCATCCAGGTCTCTCCATTCCATAACCTCCTTCTGGCAGGAGCTCAGGGTGAGAAGTGCCATGAGCGGGAGAAACATTTGTTTGCTATATTTTATCATATTTTATGTTTTAGTCAGGTTTTGGCTATTCTTCATCAGGGAAATCGGTTACGATTGGAGTTTCCAGGGACACAATGCGCCAGTTATCGGTATATACCTGCACAGAAGTTTCCAAAGAAGGAAACTCTACATCGGTAGCAGTGCCCGTTACATCACTTAGTCGTATATCTGAATTTTCGAAAAACATCCCGAAATTCTTATAGGTTGCTGATTCGCGGTATTGCAACACATCTTCAAAAGTATAATCGGCACCATCACTGAAAAGGTAAAAATCGGTTAAGGGAATGGTGACCGTTGTCCAGCCATCGGTCTGGAAAGGTTCGATTTCACCGTCCACGATCCAGGGCACATAATTGTAAACACCGCCGGTCCATTCGCCACCATTGAAATTGTTGATAAGCAGGATCTTCAGAAAACCACTTCCGGCCCATGCTTCAGGTACATAAATGTCAAACTGAAAGGCTACTTCTTCCAGCGGTGTACTGGCAGGGATGAATGGTGTGAACTGACTTCTCCAACTTTCGGTTCCTGAAGTAAATACTTCAGAAAGCCTGTTTTTACCAGGTTCAAAAGAGCTCACTCCTTCGGGGCGCATCGCTACATAATTGCCTTGTGATCTATTGTTTTCTCCAATAGGAGCCGATTCCAGCTGTTCCTGGCGAATCGTATTTCCAAATTCACCCAACACACCATTCCCGTCGAAATCCAGGATAATTCCGTCCTGCACATTGAAATAAGCGGGAGAATAAGCGGCGCCATTGGCAGTTTCCACATAGAGAGAACCACCCGAAGCAGAAACGCCTTCAGGCACGGTTACTGTGAAAAACTCTCCATCTTCTTCATCGTAGGTGATACCGCTGCTTACTTCCACATTTCCGGGAAAGATAACTTTGGTCACTTCAATCAGTCCGCTTCCATATACTATGATCTCTTCGCCGGCCTTCGGAAGGGTATTCGAAACACGGCTGATCGTTGGTGCAGACGAACGGATCTCGAAATCGATCGTGGTCTCACTGCCGTCTTTGACCAGCCTGATGGTATTACGCAGCTCTTCTTCCGCTTCGATCGTTGGAGTATCCTGAGAAACCCGGATGAGCATTGAAGTATCTGAAACATACACCGGGTTGAAGGACGTTTGAAAACCATTGATGTATACGCGTCTCAGGCCTTCAAAACCCGACCCTTCCAGCCTGATGAGCTGTCCCAAGCGCGCAAATTGCACCTGGCGGTCAGGGACCGAGGAATTTACGTCCTGAAGGTAGACCGCGTCCACGCTTATAGGCCCGCTTCCTGTTGAGTCGTCACTGGAGCAGCTTCCCAATAGAAGCAGGCTCAGGAAGAGAAAGCCATAGATCCAGCTGTTTTTAATCATTATATTTTTCATCGTAATTCGAAGTTTAGTCAAATAATTCATCGGTGATTCGTTCTTCAGTAAAATCGTAAGGAACTGGCGCGTCGCGGAGCAATGGGTTTTGAACGACCTCAGATTCCGGATAGGGAAGCAGGAAAATGCTCTCGTCTATCTGGCCAATTGCCCGCGGAGCAGCATCTCTTGTATCATCAACTTCCACACGGTTGTTCTCTTCATCATAAGTGAAAGGAATAACCGTTTCCCTGCCCTGATCATCTATATAATTCAGCATTTCCTGCTGTTCGTAATAGGCCCTGCGCACCATATCGTACCAGAACTGGCCTTCCATGCATAATTCCACTCTTCTTTCGTGGAAGATATCTTCGAATGTCAGGCTGGTTTTGGGAGCAAGCCCGGCACGCTCACGAAGAGCGTTCACGTACATTAAGGCGGTGGCGTCGCTGGTGGAACCGTTGTTACCCAAAACGGCTTCCGCATAATTCAGGTAAACTTCTCCCAGCCGAAGCATGTAGGTATTCAACCCGGAGTTCATGCGGGAAATAGACTGGTTGTCTTTATTAGAGCCTACCACTCCTTTTTTGACGTTTACATAGGTGTTTTCATGTTCTACAAGATAGCCGCCATTCGCCTGGCTGATCTCCGGGTAAAAATCACCATCTGCCATCCAGGTCGCTTTTCTGCGCGCATCATTGGCCTCGTATTCTTCCAGGATATCGAAAGAAGCTCTGGTAAAGTAACCCCAGGCCGCATCATCCCCGGTAATTTCAGAGCCCAGCGCGAAATAGGCCTGGTGTGTATTGTTCACGCCGTAATCGCCATTCGGGACCCATTGAAGGGCAAACATAGATTCTGAATTATTGTTGTTCTCGATGGTAAATAGTTCGGCGTAATCATCCAAAAGCATATACGGGCCTTCGTTAATGGCTTTTTCAGCAGCTTTTTTGGCGAGATCCAGCAGAGCCTGGTCGCGCGTTCCACTGTTTGGGTTGGAACTGAGCCCCGAAGCTGATAAATATAGCCTGGAAAGCATTCCGTAGGCACTGTATTTCGTAACTCGTCCTGACTGGCCGGCCTGCTCCGGAAGGTATTTTGCTGCATATTCCAGGTCGCGAATGGCAAATTCAAACACATCTTCACGCGGATTTTTATTCACCAATGGATTGTTGATGATCTCAGACTGGCTGGTGGTAATGATTGCATCACCCCAAAGCGACGCAATATACCAGTAAGCGGTCCCTCTCATAAATCGGGCTTCGGCGATATACTGAGCGCGAATTTCTTCGGAAACCGTGCTTTCTTCAATTGCCGCGATCGTGTTGTTGGACTGCTGGATAACAATGTAGAACGATCTCCAGGCTTCCACCAGCGGGCCGGTAAGTCCGGTTTCCGTAAGATCGCTAAACGGATAAATATAATCTGAATACGGTGCGTAGAGATTGTACGAACGACCGTCTCCCAGCCCGAAATAGAATTTATCATTAAATGAAAACCAGACCCGATTGTAAAGCGGAGCCGTGGCGGCCTTAAAGTCTTCTTCTGATTTGAAGAAATTCTCTTTGGCGATCTGATCATTCGGTTCAATTTCAAGGTCGTCGCTACAGCTCGAAATTCCGCAGAGCATCGCAGCGATCAGGGTTTTATAAAGTATACTTCTTGTTTTCATAGTCTTTCTTTTAAAAATTCACATTGATACCTGCAGTATAGATTCGCGGTGAAGGATAACGACCGTTATCGATTCCCGTGAGCAACGCATCCTGGTTGATCGCTCCAACTTCGGGATCGTAGCCGGAATAGTTCGTGAAGGTGTACACATTCTGGAAATTGGTGTAGATCTTGAAACTCAGCAAGCCGAATTTTTTCACAAAATCTCTCGGAAGGTTATAGCCGAAGGAAATATTCTGAATTCTCAGGTAGGAACCGTCTTCCAGGAAGCGGTCACTAAATCGAAAATTCGAGGTCGATGCGGCCGAAGAGGCTGCAATTCTAGGCATATATGGATCTCCGCCCACAATTTCCACGTTGCGATAATCGTTTGGTCCGTTCGGGTCTATCAAATCCAGTTGCGCGTAACCTAGAGCGGATCTCAGAAGATTGGTGTTCTCCCGGGGATTCTCCAAAAATCGTCTCTGGTAGTTCACAATCTCATTTCCGTAGACTCCCGAAAGCTGAATGCTCAGGTCAAAATTCTTATAGCTGAAGGAGTTGTTGATCCCGTAGCTGAAATCTGGTAGCGGATTTCCGATGTAATCGCGATCCTGTTCGTTGATGACCCCGTCATTATTCAGGTCGTCAAAAATGTAATCTCCAATCCACACGCCGTTTTCGCCAATTTCCATCCCTTCCGGAAGCGCTCTTGGTACAACGTCACCATTTTCATCACGATAATAGAAATCTGTAGCCTGTTCAAATCGGCCAATCACCTTATAACCGTAAAACTGGCCAATTGGTTTGCCTACAGCCGTACGGGTGATGATCGTAATATCTGATCCCTGCTGGATGGTACGGTTTAAAATACCGGTTTCCGTAGCAAGGCCTAAAACCTCATTTCGGTTCATGGTAAAGACCAGGTTGGAACGCCAGGTAAAATCATCTGTATCCACATTTACAGTATTCAGCGTAAGTTCAAGCCCGCGATTTTGCAAGGAACCAATGTTCACATATGGAGCGGAAGTGGCCCCGATTCCAGAGGTTCCTGAATAATCTGGATAAGGAGCAAGCAACAATAGATCTTCGGTCTTTTTGGAATACACATCAGCAATAAATTCCAGGCGGTTATTGAACATGTTCAGGTCCAGCCCAATATTGCTCGAATAGGTCGTTTCCCATTTCAGGTCGGGATTGGCGGTGTTGGCAGCTAGTAGCCCGGCACCAAAAGGTGTTGGGGAAGCTGCATAGATCGAGGTGTAGGCGTAATTTGGTACGCTCTGGTTTCCTACCGCACCGTATCCCAGTCTTAATTTCAGGTTATTAATAGTTTCACTGTCTTTCAGGAAATTTTCGTTGGAAAGCTTCCAGGCAAAGGCTGCGGAAGGAAACCATCCCCAGCGATTCTCCTTGGAAAATTTCGAGGAACCGTCATACCGAATTGTAGCGGTTAGCAAATATTTATCCTGAAAAGAATAGAAAGCCCTTGCGAAATAGGAATTCAACGCACTGTTGAAACTGGCGTTCGAGTTCCTTGCTGTGGAAGCATCCCCGGCGTTCAGATCGGTCGCGCCATTGGTAAGGTAACCGGTACGGTAACCATACAGGTTTTCATAGAAAGACTCCTGGAATTCCTGTCCTAAAATGGCATTTACCGTATGATCTTCTCCAAATGTGCGGTCATAAGTAAGCACATTGCGAATGTTGTAATACTTGCTGTAACTTTTCGTACGGGAACCTTCTCGAATATCGTTCACGATCGCTCCGAACTGGTAGGACGGATTAAAGGTGTAGCCGTTGGAAAAACCGTAATCCAGGGAATATTCTGAACGCAGGCTCAAACCTTCCGTAAAATCGATTTCGGCAAAAGCATTGGCACGAATATTCGTGTTTTCGTTCTTATTTTCACGGATCGAAGCCAGTCCTACCGGGTTGTTCTGCGTGAATTCATCAGTTACCGGGCCATCAAAGGAGCCATCAGCATTGCGCACTGCCACATTTGGCGTTTGTCTCAGGGCAGTTAAGATCAGGGACTGATCAGAAAAAGTAGTATTCTGCTTAATATTGCTAAAGGCGAAATTCACCCCCATCTTCAGGTACTCTTTTACTTGAGAATCGAAGACCCCGCGAAGGTTGAAACGGTCAAAAGCAGAACCCAGCGCGATACCTTCCTGGTCCAGGTACCCGGCGCTCATACTGTACGTACTTTTATCGTTACCACCCGCCATCGACAGGTTGTAGCTCTGCATGAAAGCCTGCTGGAACATTTCTTCCTGCCAGTTGGTCCCTTCGCCTAATAATTCCGGCCTGATAAAGTTGGCATCTCGCTGAACGATACCTAGGTCGGAACGCGTGTTTTTCAGGATCGCATATTCCTGTAAGTTTAAAAGCGGAAGATGCTTCGGAATTTCCTGGTAACCTGCATAGGAATTAAAAGTTATGGTAGATTCCCCATTCTGGCCGCGCTTGGTAGTGATCAGGATCACTCCGTTAGCTGCGCGAGAACCATAGATCGCGGTAGCTGAAGCATCTTTCAGAATATCGATGGAAACAATATCGGCGGGGTTGATAGACGAGAAGGCATTCTGCCCATTTTGCCCGGTATTACTGTCTACGATGACTCCGTCAATCACAAAAATTGGCTCATTAGAGCCGGTTATGGAACTAATACCCCGAATCCTGATCGAGGAACTGGCACCTGGGGCTCCACTGTTCTGCTGGATCTGTACTCCGGCCGCACGCCCCTGCAATACCTGGTCTACCGTTGTGGGAACCGATTCCTGTATGGCATCTTCAGAAACCGAAACCACTGCACCGGTCACATCGCTTCTTTTCATTTTTCCGTACCCAATTACCACTACTTCATCGAGAGAGGAAACATCCACTTCCATGGTCGTATTGATCACATTCTGGCTGCCGCTGTTGATCTCCTGCATCTGGTAGCCCACAAAGCTGAATTGTAGCACGGCATTTTCGGGAACCTGGTTAATGGTATAATTCCCATCAAAATCGGTCACCACCCCGTTATCGGTATTTTTCACCTGCACCGTAACGCCGGGAAGCGGGCCGTTATCATCGCGCACGGTCCCGGTCACTGTTCGTTGGGCCATCGCGGTAAAACTCCAAAGGCCCAGCATAACGAGCCAAAGACCAGGCCTTTTGAAGATGGTTTTAATCATAGAATAACTTGTCATCATAAGTTTGTAGCAGTTTAGTTTGTTTTCCTTATTTCGAGATTGAAAACGTTTTCGTAGAGTGAACCGAGATTTAGGAAATCGATTGTGTAACTCCTGAATTGTTAAAATTTTAAGGATTGATAACAAATATATCTGTCGGGGTGGAAATCGTCTAACACATATGTTGCAACTCCCTATCAATTTTGAAGCATTCCTTATGAATACTGGGATTGCTGGTAATTATGAAGCCTTATTCTGTCAAATTTGTAATTTTGAGGCGAAGGAAATGAGATATCCTGAAACAGCAGAATACCTAATTATGGTCTTAAATGCTTGCTGTTTTCACAGAATCGTTTGCGCATAAAAAATCCCGTCGGTAGCGACAGGATTAGAATATTTAGAGCAATATACTTTTTTAAGATTCGGAAGAGTCTTTCTTTTTTGCACCCTTTTCTTTTTTAGAGCTCATAATATCTTTGTCAAAATGCACGCCGTCCCCGTGCATATCTCCAAGCTGGGTGTTTTTTTGCCTTTCGGTTTTTCGATCATGATCTTTCATGGCTTTTTATTTCAATTTAAGGAAGTGAAAGGTTTTTCTAGTGGTATTTACAGAATATAGCTTTAGTTTAACGCTTGTTGATGAAGAAATAACTCCGATAAACCATGAGCGATAATAATTGTTGAAAAACTGTTAAATCACTCACAATGAATTATAAAAGTGAAAGGAAATTACAAAAATTTTAAATTTTATTGGTCTCGGTCCCGGTAAATTTGCACTGGTAAAATGACCAGTTCTTGAGAAAATTAGCCTTACATACCAAGTTATCTTCAGGCCTGCTGGCTTTCATTTTCCTGCTTTCTACTTTTTCATTTACGGCCTATAAGCATTACTGTGGAAATATTTTGGTGGAAACTTCTTTGTTTCTGACTGCTAAAAATTGCTGTGATAATGCAATGCCTGTCAACTGTATGGAAGACACAGCTAATTGCTGCAGTAACAAAATGCTCCAGATACAAGGTCAAAAGGATCTCAAGGATGCAATCTGGTCGGTTTCTCAAATAGCCTCAGTAGGCATTGCTGATCAAGCTTCCGCAGGAAAGCCTCTTTCAGCCGCTTGCTTTGCGGAAGTGACTTTCATAAAACATCTTTTTCCGCCACCTTTACTTCAACAGCCAATTTATCTGGTGAATGAAAGCTTTTTGATTTAATAACCTTTTTCAGAAAGGAAATGACCCATGGTCTTAGTTATTTAAAAATCAAAAGCTTTGAAAAATGAAAACAAAACTATTACTACTTCTATTATTTTTTGCCCTTCAGGTTAAGGCTCAAACGGCCAATGGTTCCGAAGAAAATATCAACAACTGGCCTGTTCACGAATACAATCTAACTATTGATTATGAAACGGTGAATGTTACCGGTAGAAAGGTAAAGGCTATGACCATCAACGGTGGAATCCCCGGGCCGAACCTGGTCTTTACAGAAGGTGAATTTGCGGTGATCAATGTGACCAATAAGATGGATCATGAGACTTCGGTTCACTGGCATGGTCTAATTCTTCCTAATTTCTATGATGGTGTTCCATATTTAACAACTCCACCAATTGAGCCAGGCGAGACTTTTCAGTATAAATTTGCCATTAAGCAGTCTGGAACCTACTGGTATCATTCCCATACCGGCTTACAGGAACAGCGCGGAGTTTATGGGTCTATTCAAATCAACCCGAAAAAGCAGGAGTTAGACTATGACAAGAACCTTGTTTTGGTCCTGTCAGACTGGATGGATGAAGATCCTGCAAGCCAGTTAAAGAATTTAAAACGCGGCAATGAATGGTACCTGATCAAAAAAGGCCAGGTACAAAGCTGGAATAAGATCGTGAGGGAAAAGGCGGTGAAGGCCAAGTTGAAAATGATCTGGCAACGTATGCCCGATTTTGCTATTTCAGATAATTTTTATGATCGCTTTTTTATCAACGGAAAAGCTGTGCAGGAATACCCGCAGTTTGAACCGGGTGAAAAAGTGAGGCTTCGATTTGTTAATGCTTCGGCCGCCAGTTATTACTGGCTCACTTTCGGTGGGAATAATCCCATGTTGGTTTCGGCTGATGGAAAGGATGTGGTACCAGTTGCGCATAATAAAACCCTGATCGGGGTTGCGGAAACCTATGACTTCATTGTCACTATTCCTGAAGACGGAAGCCTTGAAATTCGATCGATGGCGCAGGATGGTTCCGGTTTTGCAACAGCTACTTTAGGGACAGGCCCAGTTCAGAAAGCACCGATAGTTCCAGAGCCAGACCTCATCCAAAAAATGAAGGAGATGATGGCCATGGATATGAAAATGGGCGCTCCGGCATCGAAATTCCGCCCCCGTAGGAACGATTCCATAGAAGTGATGAAAAAATACAGCATGGATATGGGCGAAATGAAAATGCCGATGGGCAAAGCCTCTGAGATGGGCAGCATGAATGATATGAAAGCTGATTCCACTAAAATGGAAAACGGTGAAATGGCTGGGAATAATGAAAAAATGTCGATGAAAAAAGGCTATATGATTCCGGCAGATAAGGTGGTTGGTGATAATATGAAAACTGCAGGAAATCCGGAATTCAATTATAATTATCTGAAATCTCCGGTAAAAACCACTTTTGATGGAGATAAACCAGTGAAAGAAATGTTGTTCAACTTAACCGGTAATATGAACCGGTACGTGTGGAGCATCAATGGGGTGCCTCTTTCAGAAACCGATAAGATTAAGATCGAACAGGGAACGGTCGCTCGGATCACGCTGAATAACCTCACCATGATGCATCATCCCATGCATTTGCATGGCCATTTTTTCCGTGTTTTAAATGAAAATGGGGAATATTCTCCATTGAAACATACGGTAAATGTGGCGCCAATGCAGAAAGTGGTGATCGAGTTCGATGCAAGTGAAACTGGAGACTGGTTCTTTCACTGTCATATTCTTTACCATCTCAATAGCGGGATGGCCCGGATCTTTAGTTATGACACTCCCCGAGATGAACGGATGAAGGAACATGCGCTTTCCACTTTGACTACCGAAGCGAACCATTTGTACAGTTGGGGCGAGATTACTGCGGCAAGTCATATGACCGAACTTTACGCAACTGCGACCAACATCCGGAACCAGTTTAGCTTTGCAGGTGAGCTGGGCTGGAATAAAAATATGGAAGCTGAAGTGACCTACGAACGCTATCTGAATGATTATTTCAGGCTATTTGGAGGGGTCAACGTAGAGAATGAAATGGAAGATTCCCTGGAAGACCTGGAAACTGTAGCTATTGGCGGAGTGCGATACTTACTGCCCCTATTGATCAATTCCGAAGTGCGTATAGATAGTAAACTGCGCCCACAAATCGGTCTTTTCAAAGAGACCTTGATTTTTCCACATATCGCCGTGTACGGGGAATATGAATATCAAATGGATTTTGGCTGGGGAAATGATTTGGAAAACGGCGTAAATTATCAATCAGAAACTACCTGGCAGGTTGGTCTGGAATACATTTTTGCACGGAATTTTGCGCTGGTAGGCAGTTACGATAACCGATTTGGATTTGGAGGCGGAATTTCCGCATTATTTTAATACTAACTAAAAAGAGAAATATGAAACGAATTCTAGTGATTGCAGGCGTACTGCTGAGTCTAACGGCCTGCAAGTTTGGAGAAGAAAATCAGTCAGTGAAGATTGATACCCCAAAAGAGATCAAGCAAAAGGAAAAAACCACGGCTGATGTTGCCGACCAGGATTTTAAAGATGGAATGACCGGGAAGGTTTTTCACAATTACCTGGAGATTAAAATGGCACTGGGGAATGAAGATCCGGGACAGGTTTCAGATGTAGCCAAAAGTATGGCTGCCAGTTTCGAGACAGAAAGACCTGAACTGAAGCAGCTGGCGACGGAACTCTCTGAAGCTTCAGAAATTCAAGAACAACGACGCATTTTTGCAGAATTTACCAGCAAGGCGGGAGATATGTTCGAGGAGGCTCTTTCCGGGGGGACTATTTACAGGAAATTTTGCCCGATGGCTTTTAATAATGAAGGCGCCTACTGGTACGCCGATGTAGAAAAGGATACCAATCCTTACTTCGGCTCAAAAATGCCTGAATGCGGTGCCGTTGAGAAAACCATCACTAAAAAATAAGCGAAACTACTAACCAAAATCAAAAAAAATGAATTCACAAAAAGGTGCCAATTATGGCAAGTTTTTTCTCATGCTACTACTGTCGTTCATCGCAATGTACATTGTGATGTACCTCAATACCTATGAATTTGATCATGTTTATTTCAGTTTAACAAGGCTTTATATGACCTGCCTGGGAATAGCGGCTATGGCGGTGATCATGCTTTCGCTCATGCTGGGGATGTATAAAAACCAGAAAAAAAACCTGGCGATCTATGCTGGGAGTTTTTTGCTATTTATCAGCGCATTGTACCTGGTTCGGGCGCAAAAACCTATCGGGGATATTTTATATATGAAAGCTATGATCCCGCACCATTCTATTGCAATCATGACCAGTAAACGAGCAGATCTCAAGGATCCTGAAACCAAAAAACTGGCGGAAGAGATCATTGAGGCGCAGAAACGGGAAATTGCCCAAATGAAGAAGATCATTTACCGGTTGGAAAATGAAGAGAAATAAAAAGGCATAGAATCATTGCAAAGCGGGGGTGTTCGAATGGATTACTCCGCTTTGCAGTTTTCGGAACTATTTTTTCTCATCAGCTCTACGGGTCAGCACAAAATAGATCACGTAGAACCAGCTAAAAATGCCGTGGATGACGGCCCATAAAACCGACTTGTTTCGTTCCCATGACGTGACCGCAGCAATCACACTACCCAGGCTAATCCCATTGGTAATCACGGTTCTTGTGGTTTCTGAATCTATACGTTCCTGGCTGTAGGCCTGCGCAAATACTAATAGAAAGACCAGGATAAAATTTACTTTTTTCATAGTGAATGATTGATAGTGGATCAAGGAAATCGTATTAAAAGATAAGATTTTCCGCGTAATTCTGAGGTTATTTGCAAATATTCGTGACTGCTGCTGTTTCCTGGATCAGCTCGTCGATATCCAGATCATGCTCGTCTAAAAACCGGAATAGGATGACATCATTTGGCAGAAAAACAATGTAATTTTCTCCAAACCCAAGCATATAAGTGACATCGAATGCACATTTTTGAGAGGTGATTTTTTTAGACCAGAACGAATGCCGGTAATGGGAACCGCGGTAATCTCCAGAAGTGGCATATCCCGGCCATTCATTTTTAGAAAAAATCTGCTGCACTTTATCTTTATTCAGCAGCTGCCGATCCTTATAACGCCCCTCGTTTGCAAACAGCAAAGCGATCTTTGCAGCTTCGTCCAGGTTTGGTAAAGCGCCGTAGGCTAGGATCGGGATCGCTGTCTTTCCGGGTTCTTCTATGGTGTGTAATACCGAAAAGTTTTCTGCCTGCATGGGTTTTAACACATTTTCTTCCACCAGTTTCCAATAGCTTTCTTCAGAATTTTCCTTTTCTGAGACATATTGCTGAAGGGCATAGGAGAGCACAAAAAGGTTGGTGGAGGCATAATGGAACTTTTCCCCGGGCAGGGGAGGTGCGTCACCCAATTCCGCGATCTTTGCAATAGCTGCTTCCGCAGTTTTTGGCGCGATCAGTGTTTCAAAAAGCCGGGCGGCATCCTCACCGGCATTGGTTCCGGTAACCATATTCAGCGTATGCGAAAAAGTCACCCCTTTCCATTCTTCTTTAGTGGCCAAAGGGGGAACATAATCGGTAATCAGTTCGTCAAAAATCGCTTCTCCATATCGTTCCGCAAAATATAGCAGTGCGAGTGCACCGGCCATACTTTTAGTGACCGAATAAAGCCCGTGCCGCATCTCTTCGGGATAAGGATAGTTGCCGTGCCGGGTTTTTGGAGGGTGAAGGTATATCCTGCCGTCGTGATAGATCGCTCCAAGGCTGGTTGGCGTATTGGTGCTTCGGAAGGTATCGAAATACGAGGCAATTCTCCCTGATTGATCGAGCTTTTTTAACGGAAGAATCGGGATTTTAGAGGCTTGCCTTTTTTGAAAATTTTCGATAATAATAACGGAGTCTTCATTTTTTTGAGGCAGGAATGTGGCGGGTATCATTCCACTGATATTTCCAAGTTGCTGATCATCGATATCTGCAGTTTCCTGGCTGCACTGAACACAAACCGGGCTGATAGTATCTTTTTGATAAACAAAAGTTGCCACGCAGTTCCGGGCCTGGCCAACCCAGCGATCAGTAAGCGTGAGCGGAAAGGAAGCGCGATCCCATGCTCCATCTCCTTCCTCGTGCCAGATTTTACCGGTTCCCACAACCACATCCCAATAGCTGGAACTGTTCGTTTGGGTGCTGATCTTTTGCTGCTGAAGGGGAATCAGTTTGTTTTGATAACTGGTAAATCCAATTGGGAATGATGGAAAAAGATTTTCTCCCGGATAATATTCCTTGGCCTTTGGAAAATTAAGGACAGCCTCTGATAAACTGATTGTGCCTGAAAATGATTCTTTTGCCGGGCTGGCCCAGGAGGGTTGGGCAAAAAAGCTCATATCCAGCAATTCCTGGGCATCGCCTTTTAGTAATTCGGAAACCAAAAGTTTGGTGCGAGGTTGTTCCAGGATCTCGCCTTCCCAACTTTCTGGCTGATGCTCGCATCCCCAGATTAAAATGCATAAGAATGTGATAAGGTAGTGCTGTTTGAACATAGCAACCGGTTTAGCCGATTCAATTACCAGACGTTCATACCCTGAAAATGTTACAATTTTGGGTTGCTTTTGTGCTTTTTAAAGAAGCTAGAAAGGTATTATTTGGTACTATAATCGATCATCCATTCAATTCCGAATCGATCCCTGAACATCCCGAAATAAGAACCCCACGGGCTATCGTCCATCGGCATTTCCACAACACCACCTTTCGAAAGCCCTTCAAACAACCTGTTGGCCTCTTCCTTACTTTCCGCCGTAATGCTTATTTTACTTCGATTTTCATTTTCATTCACCGTTCCCAGGCTGGGAGGAACGTCGCTGGCCATCAAGATATCGTGTTCTCCAATAGGTAGTGCGATGTGCATGATTTTATCGCCAATTTCTGCCGGAATAGGGTATTCAGGATTTGGAGGCATATCTTTAAATCTAGCCAGGGAGACGAATTCTCCGCCGAATACCGATTTGTAAAACTGGAAGGCCTCTTCGGCGTTCCCATTATAATGAAGGTAGGGATTGATCTTTGCCATAATTTTTGACTGGATTAGGAAATTGTTTAATGAATTCGCAGCTTTGATAAAGCCATCTAAATTTACATCTTTTTGGCTTTGATCGGATTCAATGGTCTACTGAAAATACCTCAGTACACTCGTTTTTTTTAGGTTTGAATTTCTTATTTTTGAAAGGATGAGAGAAATTCCGAAAAGATCGATATCTGAATTCAATAGCAAGCTGAAACTTAAAGGATTCAATGTATTTCAGATCGAAGCCGATGGCAACGCGACCAAAGTGTATAGCAGGAAAGATTTTTATAAGATCTGCCTGACCACCGGAAAATCCAAAATCCATTATTCCGATCGTAGCTTTGAAGCTGAAGGAACCATTTTATTCTTCGGAAACCCGCATGTGCCATATTCCTGGGAAACGCTTTCTACGGAATATGTGGGGTATACCTGCCTTTTTTCAGAAGAATTCTGGAATGCTTCGCCACGGGCTGAAAGTTTGCAGAATTCTCCGCTTTTTAAACTCGGTGGAACACCCATTCTCGAAATTTCCGCGGAACAGCGCGACTTTTTAAATAGCCTGTTTGAGCGGATGATCAACGAGCAACAGTCTGATTACCAGTTTAAAGACGATCTTATTCGTGATTATATCAACCTGATCCTGCACGAATCTTTGAAACTGGAACCTTCAAAGAATTACGATCAGAAGAAAAGCGCGGCTGAAAGGCTCACTTCGGTATTTCTCGAACTCCTGGAAAGGCAATTTCCCATTGAGAGTCCTGAACAGCCACTTAGTTTGCGAACACCGGCTGAATTTGCCAATAGTCTAGCTGTGCACACCAATTACCTGAACAGGGTCGTGAAACAGGTGACGGGAAAAACAACTTCGCAACATATTTCAGAAAGGATCACCACCGAAGCCAAGGCCATTCTTACCAATACCAGCTGGAATACCGCTGATGTGGCCTACGCGCTGGGTTTTGAATATCCAACTTACTTCAATAACTTTTTTAAAAAGCAAACAGGTAACAGCCCTACGATGTTAAGGAAATAATAAGGTTTGAAAACCTTAACCTGAGGTTTGATATTCATTATAAAGACGCTCCTGTTCGAGCTATCTTTGTTTTACTAAAAAATGAAGATGCGAGCCAATATTTTTGAAAGGTTATTAGCAGGGGAAACGATCGATTTCCATGATCCAGATTATGCTGAAATTAGGAATGCCTGTGATGAAACCCGGAAGGCTGTCGTGACTTTAAACAACGCAACGGAACCGCTTGAAATCCGGAAGATTTTTGAAAAAGTGATCGGTGTCGGAATTGACGAAACCACCACGCTGTATCCACCGTTTTTTGTGAATTACGGTAAGAATATAAAGCTTGGAAAGCGGGTTTTTATCAATGCAGCCTGTTCATTCCTGGACCTGGGCGGAGTCGTGATTGAAGATGATGTGATGATTGGGCCCAAAGTGAATGTACTTTCGGAAGGGCATCCAACTGGTATTTCGAACCGTAAGCAATTGACTCCCGGTCGCATTCTCATCAGGCAGAATGTGGATTGGCGCGGGTGCCACTATATTAGCGGGTGTGGAAATTGGTGAAAATGCTGTTGTGGCCGCGGGTTCAGTAGTCACCGAAAATGTTCCGCCGAACGAGATAGTGGGCGGTACCCCTGCAAAATTCATCAAAAGCTAATCAATTAAACACTAACGTATGAATACAAGGAGATTTATTGGAACATTTTGCATCCTGGCTTTACTAAGTTGTAACGAGAAAACTTCAGAAAGTGCTTCTGAAAATAGCTCAGGAGAAGGAATTACCAATCAGGAACCTGTAAGAACGAATCCGGAAAAAGGGGATGTGGATTTTATCTTTCCGAAAGGCGAACAGGGGCCTGAAGAGAATTTTACCGGGAAAGCCTTCCATTATGCGATGGTGATGCCAGATTCCACTTATACAACGGCGGTGGGAAATGTGTATTTTGAACCTGGCGCTCGCAGCAACTGGCATTCTCATCCCGGTGGCCAAATTCTCATTATTACAGATGGTGTAGGTTACCACCAATTGGAAGGGAAACCGGTGGATACCATTCGCAAAGGGGATGTGATCAAATGCCCGCCGAATTTGAATCACTGGCATGGCGCCAGCGCAGAAAAGGGTCTTCAGCAAATATACCTTGTTCCGAATACCGAAAAAGGCATTGTTGATTGGAAGGAAGCTGTAACGGAAGAAGAATATCCCCAATCAAAATAAGAAAATCATTAAATCAAAAGCTTGTGGAAATTACCAGAAATAAAGACCTGGAGTCAGTCATTCCGCCTGAAGATTATTTTACAGGGAATGTGCGACTGGACCCATTATTTGGTCAGAAAGAAACTATTACGAAAGCCGCTGCGGCGATGGTCACTTTTGAACCCGGAGCTCGAACAGCCTGGCATACGCATCCATCGGGGCAGACCTTACTTATTACTTCAGGTTTGGGATGGGTGCAGCGGGAAGGTGGACCAGTAGAGGAAGTTGCCCCTGGAGATGTTGTGTGGTTTCCGCCTAACGAAAAACACTGGCATGGAGCTTCTCCAAATAAAGCGATGAGTCATATCGCGATCCAGGAGGAAAAAGACGGAAAGGTGGTTGAATGGCTGGAAAAGGTTTCAGATGAGCAATACCGTCGTTAATGCCACATTTTGAGATCAAACTGCTTGCCGGAAAATCTGAGGAGCAAAAACAGGAACTGGCCAGCGAGCTGGTAAAAACTGCACAAGATGCCTTGGTTATGGAGAAGAATCTTTTTCCGTGAGCATTCGGGACTATAGCCTGGAGGAATGGAAAAATGAAATCTATCCTGGAATCTTGGAAACGAAAGAGACCTTATTTAAAAAACCTGGTTATAAAATGTAGCCTTATGATGACTAATTAAAAATTGCAAATGATGATTTTAGCAGAAACTTATACACTTAATAACGGAGTAAAAATTCCAAAACTCGCTTTAGGTACCTGGATGATTGAAAATGGCCGGGTTGGTAAAGCCGTGGAAGAAGCGGTTCAATTGGGTTATCGCCATATCGATACCGCGCAGGCCTATCAAAATGAAGATGGAGTAGGAGCAGGTATCAAAGCCTGCGGAGTGGATAGAAAAGAACTATTTATCACTACCAAACTGGCGGCCGAAGTCAAGGATTATGAAGGGGCTAAAAAGGCTATCGACGAATCTTTGAAAAAACTTGACCCGGAATATATTGACATGATGATCATCCATAGTCCGCAGCCATGGCAGCATTTTAGGGACGGAGATTATTTTGAAGGCAACCTGGAAGCCTGGAAAGCCTTGGAAGAAGCCTACAAATCTGGAAAATTAAGAGCCATAGGACTCTCCAATTTTCAGCAGAAGGATATTGAAAATATTCTGAAAAACGGCACAGTAAAACCCGCGGTAAACCAAATCCTGGCTCATATTGGTAGAACTCCTTTCCAGTTGATGGATTTTGCGAATGAAAACGGGATGCTTACGGAAGCCTATTCGCCAATTGGTCACGGAGTGTTATTGAAACATGAAGAAGTGAGTAAGATGGCTGAGAAATATGGGGTCAGCGTGCCACAGCTGGCGATTCGCTATACGCTGCAACTTGGACTGCTGCCTCTTCCTAAAACCGCTAATCCGGAACATATGAAAGCAAACGCTGCTGTAGATTTTGAAATTTCCGAAAATGATATGGAGATTTTGAAAGCTGTTGAGGAGATTAAAGACTATGGAGAGGCCAATAAAATGCCAGTTTTTGCCAATTAATTTGGTGAGAATGTAAAAATTAAAAGGACGTCCATGACGTCCTTTTTTTTATGATCCCAAAATTCAGGATCTGACTTTAAAACTTATTTTTTCGCTGCAGAAAAACGTTTTTCCACTTCAGTCCAGTTCACGATATTCCAGAAAGCACTGATGTAATCAGGGCGTTTGTTCTGGTAGTTCAGGTAATAGGCATGTTCCCAAACATCCAGTCCCAGAATTGGCGTGCCTTTTTCTTCCGCGACATCCATTAACGGGTTATCCTGGTTTGGCGTAGCAGTTACTTTCACCTTATTCTCCTTATCCACGATCAGCCAGGCCCAACCTGAACCAAATTGCGTAGCAGCAGCTTTTTCAAATTCCTGTTTGAAAGCTTCGAATGATCCGTAACTGGCTTCGATAGCTTCGGCTAATGCTCCACTGGGTTTTCCGCCGCCTTCCGGGCTTAAAATCGTCCAGAAAAGGCTGTGGTTGTAAAAACCACCACCGTTATTCCTGATCGCCGGTGAAAGGGAGGAAACTCTTGCAAAAAGATCTTCCAACTTGATGCCATCATAGTCGCCATCTTCCAATGCGGTATTTAATTTATTGGTATATCCCTGGTGATGCTTGGAATGGTGAATTTCCATGGTCTCCGCATCGATATGTGGAGCAAGTGCATCATAGGAATAAGGTAATTCTGGCAAATTAAATTTCATAGCTAATTTTTTAGTGTTAGACTTTTACTTACCTTACGAATATACTACATTTACCTAATAAACCAAATAAACACTTTGTTTATTATGAATAATTTAATAGATGATCAGGAAAAGGCCTTGCAGATTCTTAAAAACAAGGGTGAAATCACCATCAAAGAACTTGCTGAATTATTAGGAATTACCACGGAAGGGGCTCGTTTCCAGATTATGAAATTAGATTCTAATGGCTTGGTAAAGTCGGAAAACCGCTCGAAGGGAAGGGGCCGCCCGAAACAATTTTGGTCCTTGACCGCTAAAGGTCATTCCCGTTTTCCTGATGCTCATGCTGAAATGACCGTAAAGCTTATTGAAAAGATCAGGACCAGGTATGGTGAAGCCATGTTGGAAGAGGTAATTAATGCTACGAGTGCTGATAACCGCGCGAATTATTCCAGACAGATCACGACAAATGATTCCCTGAGTTCCAAAGTGGAAAAACTGGCGGCGATTCGCGACCGGGAAGGATATATGGCCAAGGCCAGGGAGCAGGAAGATGGAAGTTTTCTACTCGTTGAAAATCACTGTCCCATTTGTTCTGCTGCGAAAGTTTGCCAGGGTTTTTGCAGGGCTGAACTGCAAACCTTTCGCGAAGTCCTGGGCGAAAATGTGGAGGTAGAGCGTGTGGAGCACATCCTATCCGGGGCCCGGCGGTGTGCCTATGTCGTGAAAGAAAAATAGGATATCTACTGGACCCTGTGCCAGTGGTTGCTGAGAAACGGACTAAAATTGCTGCCGTCCATCGCGATTTCAAAAAACTCCCTGAATTCGTTTTCTGAAAGTTTTTCAATCGTTAATCGCGCAACCCAATTACCTGGATTATTTTCAATTTCCCGGGTGACGAAAACAAGCTTTTCCGCGGAAGATTCTGCAGTATCCAATACGAAGATATTGGTGAAATTCTCAATATTGAAAGACCTGTAGACGACCTCCTCGCGATTGCTATTATAACTGAAGATCCCAATATCCCGATGGACTTCACCCCGGGGTTTTTTCTCAGACTTCGGAAAAGTGGACTGATTTTTCTCCATTATATAATGGGCGCCCAGTTCGAAGGTATACGTTCTGTATCCAATGCCTTCGCCAGCCACACCATTTTCAACTCCCTGCCAGTTTCCGATCAAAAATTCGAAATCCTGCCAAACCTCCTGGGAATAGCCCGAAATTATACTAAAAATGCTGAATAATGCGAATAAATAGTGCTTCATGTTGAATCTTAAAAGTGAGTAAAACTAAGGTTTTTTACAGAATTTGAAACGACTTCAGGTAAACTGCCGAAAGCGTTACTGCAACATTCTTTCCTGCCTGATTTCACCAATATGATAATGTGCAATAATTTTTTGAATGTTGCCATTTTCCAGGTAATACCATTCACTCACTTCCAGTTTAAAATCTTTTCCTTGCCTGGCGATATATCGAACGCATGCTCGGTTTTCCTCATAAATCTCGTCTTCGATCTGGAATTCGTAACCCAGGAATTTATCCTGATTATGTTCTACCAGTTCCAGATAGGCATTTTTGCCTTCAATTGTTCCAAAAGGGCTCGTGTGGCTAAACTCTTTGCTAAGCGGTAATTCCCGAAATTTCCCTTTTTCCCATTTTTCAAACCAGGTCCTGATAATTTCTTCCGTAGTCATAATTGGCTTATTTGGAATCATGGTCTTCAATTTAGGTAATTCCGGCAGGTTTTTCCGAGACTTGTGAGTCGCTGAACATCTTTTTCTGAAGGTCGATCTCAAAAAGACAGGCAGGAACGCCCTGATAATGGGCAGGAAGCTGATCGGTATTCTGAAGGTTAAACATTCCCAAAAATTCAAATCCAGCGGCGGTATAATGCTCGATCAGTTTTAGGTTGTTTCCCAGCGTATCCAGTCGCACAAAACGCCGGCCGGTCTCCAAAGCATAATTCTTCGCCCAGGCCACAATGACTTTCACAAAGTTGTGACCTCTGAATTTTGGCTTTGTGGCGATACGGTGAATATAGAGGGAAATCTCGTTATCCTTTTCTTCCCATATCTGCTCGTCAGAAAAAGTAATGGCCCAGACGCAGGCGATCTCGCCGTCGATCAGCAATTTCCATTGCCTTTTTTCCCGAATTTCCCTCTCAACCAGGCTTCTTTCAAATTCTGGCCAGACCACCACCGTTTTCTTGGCTTTTTGATAGGCCGAAGCTTCACTATATAGTTGAAAAATTTCTGCCATATCTCCGGAATGGCTATGTAAGATCGTTCTCATAATTCGGTTTTTTGTGTGGCCTCCCAGCCGATGATCGCTGTTTTTCGGGTTTGGTTCCAGCGATAGCCGCCCATTTCGCCAGTAGATTTAATGACTCGGTGACAGGGAATTATATAAGCGACCGGGTTCTTTCCTATCGCATTACCAACTGCCCGCGAAGAAGATGGTTTTTCGATCATATTCGCCACCAGATTATAGGAAACCAGTGAAGCCTGCGGAATTTTTAACAGCGCCTCCCATACTTTCAATTGAAAGGCAGTTCCTTTCAGATGGATCTTGATCTCGGAAATATCTTCAGAATCCTGGCTGAAAATTTTTAGTGCATTCTGCTGAATTTCATCCGGAGCCTGCCGAAAACTCGCCTTAGGAAATTCCGTGTTTAACAGTTTTAAAGCGGCCTCAGGTGTGCCTTCATAAAACGATAGCAAGCAAATTCCCTTTTTCGTGGAGGCAATCAGCAGCCTGCCAAATCGGGTTTTTGAAAACTGGTAGTTGATCGCCAGTTTTTCCCCGCCATTCTTATATTCTGCCGGAGACATCCCCTCGATTTTCACGAACAGGTCGTGAAGGCGGCTGGTCCCGGAAAGACCGGTTTGATAGGCCGTATCGAAAAGCGATTCATTTTGAGCAAGCTTCTCCTTGGCAAATTGCAAACTAACGTACTGCAGGAATTTTTTCGGACTCGTACCAGCCCAGTCGCTGAACATTTTCTGAAAATGAAAGGGGCTTAATCCCACATGCCGGGCGATCTCATCCAGTCCCGGCTGCTGCCTGAAATGCTGCCGGATGTAGGTGATCGCCTTGGCGATCCTGTCATAATTGTACTGCTGTGCGTCGTCCATAGAAAATCGTTACGCTGCAAATTTCGATGATATTCCAGTTTCGTGAAATCTGAATCTTGCGATTTTTGGCAAAATGGCTTAAACCAATTTTCCCTGAAGTAGGCTTTTCGTGGAAGGAAGCTTATTTTTTCAACTTCTCGATCTGCATTCGGGCATGTTCATTTTCAGGGTTTAGCTGAAGCGATTGCTGATAGTTTTCCAATGCCTTTTCAGAATTCCCGAAATTCGCGTAAGCTTCCGCCAGGCTGTCGAAGGCATTATAAGATTCGGGATAATTCTGTGTATTCATCCTGAAAAATTCCAGGGCTTGCGCTTTTTCAGTTTCATTATTACTGCGAAGTTTATTATAGCCTAACTGGTTCACGAGGTTTTCAGGAGGAAGGAATTCGGAAGAAAGTCGGTTGGAAATTTCAGTAAAATGTTCCTGGAGTTGTTTGGGATTGATCACTTCCCGGTAAGTGATTCCGTAACCATCAAAAATCGCAGAAATCCCTTTATAAAATGCGATTGGCGGAACCGATGCGTGGTTTTCGTTTTCGAAATACTCCAGTTGAACGGGGAATTCTTCTTCGCTTAAACGGTGCAACGATTCAAAGAAACGAACATGACGGTCGCGGTTGGTAATATTGCGCTTGCCCCAATTGGCCGTGGCGATATACAGGTAGCGTTGAAAGGATTCCGGAGAGAAATTGGCCAGTTTTTGGTCCATAACAGCGGAATCCCAGGTGCCAAAACTGGGATCTATAGCCAGGAATGCCTTGAAAGCGCTCGTGGGCTGCAAATAGGCGTGGGTCGTCAAGAGTCCGCCAAGAGAATGGCCAAAGAGTATTCGATAATCTGAGGTGCGGTAATTTTGGTCCAGTTCCGGGATAAGTTCTTCTTCCAGAAAACGCAGAAATTTTTTGCCGCCACCCGAGTTGTTTTCACGAACGGTCACAATTTTATCAGGAGTATAATCCCTTCTGCGGTCCACATTCGGAATGCCCACTACGATCATTTCTGGAATCTTCCAACTCCTGTACCGGTCGGAACTCATGTAATTCACCATTCCGCTGATCGATTGAAAGTGAATGTTTCCATCCAGAATAACTAAAATTGGATATTTTTTATAGGTAGAATTTTCGTTGGCATAAGAATCTGGCAGGCTGATCCAGTATTCGCGGTCTTCCTCTAAAATAGTGGAATGTAACTGGTGTTTTTCCCCGATTACGATCTGGCTGTTTTCCTGGGCATTAAATTGATTGATACCCATGAACAATACTAATAGCAACAAGAATTTTTGATCCATTGAATGGAATTTGGTGGATTAAGGCTGTTAAATTATTGAAATTTCAACAAATTTCAGGTTATTTCAGCTGCAGTTCTGGTGATTAGAAAAGAGATTATGAAAAAAATTGCCAATTCTATGAAACAGGTTGGGTTCTCCGGTTAAGATGACCTCTCCCATCAAAGAATGATCTTCTGTAAGGGTAATTTTGATATACCTGTTCTTCGGATAAAACGGATATTCCTGAGTTTCAAAACCAATAAATGAAAAGATGAGCCTGTTCCGATCTGCTAATTGCTCTTTAGCTATTGCCAGGGAATAGGAACCGTCATGATTTGTTGAGGTACCAATCGAAGTTCCTTTAAGCTGAACCATCGCCCCGGCTATGGGAGATTGATCTTTATCGATTACTTTTCCTTTGATCGTAATGGAATCTGATGGTTTTTGGAATTCTGGTTCTTGCTTCTGAAAGGAAGAAGGTTTTAATTCAGTTTGTTCTTTATGCGTATGGGCGGTTAACGGTTCTGCTAATCCTAAAATAGCACTTAATCCCAAGAAAAAACTGATTTTAGGGATTTGAAGGTTTCGGCCGGTTGGAGGCAGGTAGCTTTCGTTTAACTGATGTGGTTTTAATCTCCCGCAAACCTGATTGTTCGAGGATAGAAATTTCAGAATTTCATTACGGTCAGTATTGGTGAAGTCTATGACGTCTTTCTGGCAATGCTTGCAGAATTTTCCTTTTTCAGAGGAAGTCATTTTTTGCCAGTCCTGATGACAGGGTTCTAAAATTTTTAGTTTTTTCCGCACTCTTTAAATGTTGGTTCGAGGAAGGTTCAGTAAGGTATCGAAATTAATTGTAAGCTTTACAGATTATTTAATCTTGTTGCAAATTAGTGCTGAAAAGTTGTGATGGGGCGGCTATCCAAAAACCGATAATTTGTGATTTTTTTGATCCTATAATAATATATAATTACAAATTTTTCAAAATATCCGCCATATTGTTAATATAGTATAAGTAGCGGCTAAGATTTAGTTAAATAAATGTAAAATTCAATTCTAATTTTAGAAGTGTTTTAGAAACACCTTTTTAGCCACAGGCTATTACTAACTAAAATTAGAATTTTATGAAATCCAAAAACTTTACTTTCCCGCCACCCCTTCGCGGTAATAATTTTTTCCTTTTATTGTTTGGTATATTCTGGATGCTTTCTTCGCATACGGTCTTTTCTCAAACGCAGGTTACAGGTACGGTAACAGATACCGAAGGTATGCCATTATCGGGTGTGACCGTAATGGAAAAAAACACCAATAACGGTGTAATTACTGACTTTGATGGAAATTACTCCATCAGTGTTTCAGATGCTGCCATTCTTGTGTACTCTTTTGTTGGTTTCAAACAGGAAGAGATCAGCTTCACCGGGCAGTCTGCCATTGATGTTCAAATGGAAGAAGATCTCGAGGCACTTTCTGAAGTAGTTCTCATCGGTTACGGTTCTCAAAAGAAAGGTGATGTGACGAGCGCGGTCGCCAGTGTCAAGGCAGAAGATTTCATTCAGGGGAATGTAAAAGATGCGGCGCAACTTATCCAAGGAAAAGTAGCGGGTTTGACCATTTCCAATCCTTCCGGAGATCCTTTAGACGGGGCACAGGTTTTGCTTCGAGGGGTATCCTCCATCAATGCCAGTTCCACTCCTTTGGTTCTGGTTGACGGAATTCCCGGAAATCTCCAGACCGTAGCTCCGGAAGATATCGCTTCCATTGATGTCCTGAAAGACGGGTCGGCTACGGCCATTTATGGAACTCGGGGAACCAATGGAGTGATCATCATCACTACAAAAGGCGGGGATGGCGAGATTGTTCCAACGATCGATTATAATGGATATGTGTCCATTCAGGAGATTGCCAGAAAACTGGATTTTCTGGATGCTTCGGAATTGAGAGACCTCTATTCCCAGGGCTTCGAATTTACCGGGGCAAATGTGGAAGATTTTGGCGCGACGACAGATTGGGTTGATGAAATTACCCGTCAGCCAATAAGTACTGTTCATAACCTCACCTTTCGAGCGGGGAATAAGACTTCCAATATTACCGCTACGCTCAACTACCGGGATAATAAAGGGATTTTTATCAAATCTGATAATAAAAGATATACCGGTCGTATTGATGTAAATCATAAAATGTTCAATGATAAACTGAATTCTAATTTCCAGGTGATCGCCAGCGAACAGTCTTATTATGACTTTCCGAATTACGCATACAGGCAGGCGCTTATCAGAAATCCTACAGAACCGGTTCAAAACGAAGACGGAACCTGGTATGAGAGAGACGTTTATTTCTATGATAATCCCGTGGGGCTTATTGAAGAATCTTATCAGGACAACAGGCAGCGAAATCTACAATTTACAGGGAATTTCACGTATGAATTATTCCCAACCCTGAAGCTTCAGGCATTATATACGCGAAAAGGGAATTACGGTATTTTTGGATATTATGAAACTAAGAATCACGTTTCCACAACTAAAAACGGGATAGGGGGTTATGCTTCCAGATCTACCAACGATTATATTGGTAATTATGGTCAGCTAACCGCAAATTACGAAGAGAGCTTCGAAGATCATAAATTTACGGCCCTGGCGGGTTATAATTATGAAGATAATACCTACGAAGGTTTTTCTGCTAATAACAGGAATTTCCCGAGTGACGCCTATTCTTATAATAACCTGGGTATTGGCCAGGGACTGGAGCTGGGAGAAGCAGGGATGAGCAGTTATAAAAACTCGAATACCCTGATCGCTTTCTTCGGAAGGATCAATTATAACTATGATGACCGGTACCTTTTGATGCTGAGTTTGCGACATGAAGGATCTTCCAGGTTTGGTGAAAATAACAAATGGGGAAGTTTTCCTGGAGTTTCAGTAGGCTGGAGAATCAACGAAGAATCGTTCATGGAAGACGCCGATTGGATTGATATTCTGAAACTTCGTGGTGGATATGGAGTGACTGGAACCAATGCCGGTGCAAATTACCAGTCTCTGGCCAGTTTGAACTACGACAGTTATTTCCTGTATAACAACCGCTGGATCCGCGAATTGATCCCGGTAAGAAATCCAAATCCAGATTTGAAATGGGAGCGTAAGGAAGAAGTGAATATCGGGCTGGATTTTAGTTTTTGGGAGGGTCGCGTGAATGGTTCTTTTGACTATTATGACCGCACTACCAAAGATGCCCTTTACAACTATAATGTACCGGTACCACCATATCTTTACGGAAGTATCGTGGCCAATGTAGCTGAAATTCAGAATTCAGGTTTTGAGGTTTTGATCAACGTCAACCCGGTGCAGACTGAAGATTTTAACTGGGATGCCAATTTCACCTATTCCACCAATTCCAATAAGCTGGTTTCACTGTCTAACGACCAGTTCCAGGCGACCAATGATTTCTTCGACGCCGGCTATACCGGTGAACCAATACAAATCAATACGCACCGTACGATCGTTGGAGGACCCATCGGCAATTTCTTCGGATTAAAAGCTGTGGGGGTGAATGACGATGGAATTTTCCTGATCGAAACACCTGATGGAAATGTGATTCCCGCCACAGAAAGTACGAATGCAGACAGGCAGGTCATTGGGAATGGCCTTCCAAATCACTATGCATCCTGGAATAACCAGTTCCGTTATAAAAACTGGGATCTTAGCGTGAATTTAAGAGGAGCGTTTGATTACCAGGTGCTCAATTTCGCACGAATGTTCTATGAAAACCCGAATATCGCCTACAACACTTTGGATAGCGCCTATGATCCTGCCTATGGAACAGCAGTGATCAGTGACATCCAGCGATATACCAGTTATTACCTGGAAGACGGGGATTTCGTCAAAATAGACAATGCTACTTTAGGCTACACATTCGATACTGGGAATATAGACCTGGTCCAGAACTTTAGAATTTATGCATCTGGACTCAACCTTTATACTTTCACAGGATATAAAGGAGTGGATCCGGAGGTGAACCGACTGGGATTTGCGCCTGGAAATGATGAGAGAGATACCTATCCAAGTACCAGGACCTTCACCCTTGGTGTCAACTTAACTTTTTAAAACGAGCTACAATGAAAAGATTTATAACATTTATGAACGAACATTTCAGACAGCTTTTTATTGGTGCCTGTCTGGTCATGTCAGTTACCAGCTGTACCAATCTGGACGAAGAAGTGTTTTCTGAAATTACCGAAGACAGTTTTGTACCTGCCGATGAAGATATCGTTGCGTTGACCGCGTCGGCATACACACCATTGCGCTACATCATGGGATGGCAAGGCTTATTTGATGTGCAGGAAGAATCGGCCGACATTTTTGTGACTCCAACCCGCCCGAACGGTTGGGACGATGGTGGAACTTATAAAAGGATGCACCGGCACACCTGGAATGATGTCCAGTGGCAGCCAAGAAATACCTGGTTAACCTGTTTCAACGGGATCAATAGTGCTAACCGCGTAATATCCCAGATCGAAAGCGGTTCCCTGCCAATTAGTGAAGAGCAGGCGGCAAGTGTGATCGCTGAATTAAGAGGCGTAAGAGCTGTTTATTATTCCATTCTTCTGGATACCCACGGAAATGTGCCAATTATTAAAAATTTCAGCGATGAGGTTCCAACACAGGCGTCAAGATCGGAAGTGTACAATTTCATCATCAGTGAGCTGAATGAAGTCATCCCGATGCTGACAGAAACTGCAGATCAGACCACTTACGGAAGATTGAACAAATGGGGTGCCCTCGCTTTACAGGCAAGGGTATACCTCAATGCGGAAGTATACGTAGGGACCGCCGAATGGGATAAAGTAATTTCCAATACAGATCAGATTATCAATTCCGGAGCTTATATGCTGGACGATAATTACCGCGATGTATTTAGCACCGATAATCAGAATTCTCCGGAAATTCTTTTTTCAGTTCCCTATGACAGGCTTTATGGTCCGGAATGGAATCAGCATATGAAACAACTGCTTCCAAGCACCCGGGATGTATTGAATATGGAGGCCCAGCCATGGGGCGGTTCCAGCGCGAATCCGCAATTCATTGATTCTTATCAGGACGGTGATAAAAGACTGGCAGATAGCTGGTTCATGGGTGAACAAAGAGATGCTGATACCGGCGAAGTTCTTTACACCCTGGTAAATTATATGCCAAGCATTACCGGTTGTGAATTCTATGAAGGTTTAAGATTTAGAAAATACGAAATTCTGCCAGGCACCAACGCCAGCTTACCGGTAGATTTTCCTTATTTCCGATATGCCGATGTGCTGATGATGAAGGCTGAAGCTTTGCTTCGAACCGGCAATGCTGATGAAGCGGCTATGATCGTCACCGAGGTTAGAGAACGTTCATTTGATGATCCTGAGGCTGCAACCGTTACCGGTGCGGAATTGATGGGAGACAGTCTCTGGCAGTATGGTACACTTGCAGAAGATGGAAGTATCGCAGAACCCGGTGACCAAAGCCCCGTTCAGTATGGAAGGTTTCTGGACGAGCTGGGATGGGAATTCGTAGGTGAAGCCCGTAGAAGAACTGATATCATCAGGTTTGGTGTATACAGCACCAAGAACTGGTACAACCATACTCCGCAGGGAGAATACACAAAATTATTCCCGATTGGTTTAGAGGAACTCAATACCAATACCAATTTGACTCAGAACCCGGGATATTAAGAACTTCATAAATGGTTTATGTTGAGTTAGTGTTTAAAAAAAGAGGGCCTTTTTGGTTGGTCCTCTTTTAACTTTTTAAAAATTTTCAGTCGGAACAGGCCATTAAAACCAGATGGGCCAAAATGGTTAAATTGATAAAAAATTGCAGCTTCTATGATGGTGAATCCTAAAATCCTAAAATTCCTAATTATTGTATCTCTTTCGATTTCCTATGCCGGATATTGCCAGGGGACATTAGAAGATTATCAAAGAGCGGAAGCAATAGATACCCTGTATAGAAATAAGGTTTTCAACAATCCCTCAGAATTCCACTGGTTGAACGACAAAGAATTCTGGTATAGAAATAATGCGGAAACCGGAACGCAATACATTCTGGTAAATGCGGAAAGCAAGACGAAAAAAGCTTTTTTTGATCATTCCCTGATGGCCGGTAATCTCAGTGCCGCTCTTCAGAAAAATATCAATGAAAAAGAAATGGACCTCTCCGAATTTAAAATAGAGGAAAACCAGCTTATTTTTCAGAATGATTCCCTGAAATTCAAAATGGATCTCCAAAGCAAACAGGTTCTGGTCACAGATACCATCAAACGCGAACGCCGGAGCAGGGAATACTGGGGCAGACGAAATAGGGAAGATGAAGGCAAACCCGTTCTATCACCCGATGGACGCTATGAAGCATTTATAAAAAATGCCAATGTGTATATCAGGCAGCCAGACTCGGAAGAAGAATTTCAGCTGAGTTACGATGGAAATGAAGGCTTTTTTTATTCCCCGAACATGCTCTGGTCTCCAGATAGTAAAAAACTGATGGCGTATAAGGTCCGGCCGGGAAAAGAACATAAGATCTACTTCGTGGAATCTTCTCCGGAAGATCAGCTTCAGCCAAAATTACAATCCAGGGATTACCTCAAACCCGGAGATGAAATGGATTTCAGAAGTCCGCAACTTTTTAAAGTTTCAGAAAAGAGACATCTCCCCGTCGCGACAGATCTGTTCCTGTCGCAATTTGGACTATATAATTTTAAATGGGAAGAAGATAATAGTGCTTTCACTTTTGAGTTTAACCAGCGGGGCCACCAGGTCTATCGCGTCATTAAAGTAGATGCGGAAAATGGTAATGCCGCGGCGATAATAGACGAATCCAGCCCCACATTTATAGATTACAGCGGTAAGAAATTTCGTCACGATGTCCCCGGTAAAACTGAGATCATCTGGGCGTCTGAGCGCGATGGCTACAACCACCTGTATCTTTATAATTCCCAAACAGGCAAGGTCAAGAATCAAATTACTTCCGGAGAATGGCCCGTGCGCGAAGTAATTGCTGTAGACAACGAAAACAGGAAGATTTATTTTACCGCAAGCGGAATGGACGAAGACCAGGATCCCTATTTATTACACTATTGCAGTATTGATTTTGATGGTCGGAATTTTACCCGGTTGACCTCTGAGAACGGAAATCACCAGGTTAGCTTTTCGCCTGATAAAACCTATTATATCGACCAATTTTCACGGGTCGACCTTGCTCCGGAAGCGGTGCTGAAAAAGACTAAATCTCAGAAAATTGTCATGGAACTGGAAAAAGCTTCCATTAAAGCTTTGGAGAACACCGGATGGAAAATGCCGGAAGTTTTTACCACTGCCGGTAGAGATGGTGAAACTGATATCTGGGGAATTATAGTGAGGCCAACCAATTTCGACCCGAATAAAAAATATCCGGTGATTGAATATATCTATGCCGGCCCGCATAGTTCTTTTGTTCCCAAAAGTTTCCATTCTAACTTCTGGGCGATGAGTTCTCTGGCAGAACTTGGGTTTATAGTAGTGCAGATCGATGGGATGGGGACCTCTAACAGGTCAAAGGCATTTCATGATGTATGCTGGCAAAACCTCAAGGATGCAGGGTTCCCCGATCGTAAAATATGGATTAAAGAAGCGGCGAAGAAATATCCGTATATGGATGCGGAAAGAGTTGGAATCAGGGGTACTTCAGCAGGTGGTCAAAGCGCGGGAGGAGCGTTGGTTTTTAATTCCGATTTTTATGATGTGGCAGTTGCGTCCTGCGGATGCCACGACAACCGAATGGATAAAATATGGTGGAATGAGCAATGGATGGGCTATCCCGTAGGTCCGCAATACGCTGCCTCTTCAAATGTAGAACATGCTGATCAGTTACAAGGTAACCTGATGCTGATCGTGGGAGAGGTAGACGATAATGTGGATCCCGCATCCACCATGCAGTTTGCAGACGCGCTGATCAAAGCCGGGAAAGATTTTGAACTGGTGGTGTTGCCTGGGGAAAATCATACTTCAGGAGGAGAATTTGGGGAACGAAAAAGACGGGATTTTTTCGTGAAACACCTGCTTCATGTTGATCCACCATCATGGGACCAGATTTATAAGGATTAAGACCAAATTGTAGAATTAAAGATCTAAAAAATGATAATTTATAAAAGACTGATTTGTATGCTGACGGTATACATCTTTTGCAGTCAATCCAGTATCAAAGCTCAGGGCGATCAAATTCTTGATGGAATTGGAGAAACCGGTCTGATCGCCAGGTACGTTTTTGATAATGACCAAAAAGACTGGTCCAGAAACAATCTTCACGCAGAAATTCATGGCGACGCAAAGTTTGTGGAGGATGATTTTTTCAAAAAAGTCATTTCATTAAAGGATGGAGCCTATGTGTCTCTGCCATCAAATGTCTTAAATGGCCTGGAATCCATCAGCGTGGTGGGTTGGATACAACCTGAGGATAAAACCCCGGGAACTTATTTGTTTGACTTCGGAAAAAGCGATACCTCTCATTTTTTTCTGGTTCCCTTTGGAACAGCCAATTCAGCCGAATTCGAAGCCGGAATCATTTCGGGAAAGACTGAAAATGTCATTCTGAAGGCCCCTTCAGCAGCCATTGAAAAATATCCCTGGGCTCATATTGCCGTGGTGATCGATGTTTCTTCCGGAAGGCTTACCGCTTTCGTGAATGGAGCAGCGATTAAATCAGTTGAAAATATCAATATGGAACTGGAGGACGTTTTTGATATTGAAACGGAAGGAAAGAATAAGTTATTTATAGGCAAAGCGCTGGACGATTCCGCAAAGCCTTTACAGGCCAAACTTCACGATTTTCGGCTTTACCGGGTTGCTCTAAACCCGGATCAGGTTCAGCGAATTTTTGAAAATGCGATCAGGAAAAATAACGCGGTGGTGAACGAACGCAAAGAAGCCGAAGATAATCTCCCGAAGTTTACTGAAGAAACACCGCAATTGTACAATGAGTATTTAGTTTCCGTAGAAGATGTGAAACTACAAACCACGATAGGGAATTTGCCCAGATTACCAAGGCACCTGCCGGGGAAATACCAGGCTGGGATAAAAGGGCCTGAAGTAAGTGTATTATGGCCGGCTCCGGAGGATAATCATTCGGTTGCTGAAAAAGGTGTTTACACGATAACCGGCAGTGTTCCGGGAACAGATCTTAAACCCGTGGCCACGGTGGAAGTTTTAGACTCGCCTGAAGAAAACACACCAGCCCGAAAGCTGGAAAGTTTTGAACTGGACGAGGTGAGCCTTAAAGAGAACCAGGCAGGACAAAAGACGAAATTCATTGAAAATAGAGATAAGTTTATCCATACTCTGGCAGGTACTAATCCTGATTCGTTTCTATATATGTTTCGCAATGCATTTGGCCAGCCCCAGCCTGAAGGCGCAGAACCATTAGGAGTCTGGGATTCGCAGGAAACAAAATTGCGCGGCCACGCCACCGGACATTATCTCACGGCCATCGCCCAGGCATACGCCAGCACCGGCTATGATCCAGAACTTCAGCAGAACTTTTCTGATAAAATGGAGTATATGGTAAATGTACTTTACGAGTTATCACAATTATCAGGAAAACCTTCTGCTAAAAGTTCCGAATATGAAAGCGATCCCAACAAGATCCCTACCGGTCCCGGCAAATCACAATATAGCTCTGATCTTAGTGAAGAGGGCATTCGAACCGATTATTGGAATTGGGGAGAAGGCTTCATTAGTGCATATCCTCCAGATCAATTCATCATGCTGGAAAATGGCGCTACCTACGGAGGTCAGGAGAACCAGGTTTGGGCTCCTTACTACACCCTGCATAAAATTTTGGCCGGTTTGATGGATGTCTATGAAGTAAGTGGTAATGAAAAAGCACTTCGTGTGGCGCAGGGGATGGGCGATTGGGTACATGCGAGGTTAAGCCAACTGCCTACCGAGACGCTTATTAGCATGTGGAACCGCTATATCGCAGGCGAATTTGGTGGTATGAACGAGGCAATGGCCCGGCTGTACCGGATCACAGGAGAGCATTCGTACCTGGAAACAGCCCGGTTATTCGACAATATTAAAGTTTTTTTTGGCGATGCATCCCATTCCCACGGGCTGGCGAAGAACGTAGATACCTTTAGGGGTTTACACGCCAATCAACATATCCCGCAGTTTGTAGGAGCTTTGGAAATGTACCGGGATTCGAAGGATTCTGAATATTTTAAAGTGGCGGATAATTTCTGGTTTAAAGCCATGAATGATTATATGTACAGCATTGGCGGCGTGGCGGGTGCCAGAAACCCGGCAAACGCGGAATGTTTTGTGAGCCAGCCGGGCACGCTTTATCAAAACGGACTCTCGGCAGGAGGGCAGAATGAAACCTGTGCCACTTACAATATGCTGAAGCTCACGCGCAATTTGTTCTTATTTGAGCAACGCCCGGAGTTGATGGACTATTATGAGCGAGGTTTGTACAATCATATCCTGGCATCGGTAGCTGAAGATTCCCCGGCCAATACGTATCATGTGCCCCTGAGGGCAGGATCTATTAAACGTTTTGGAAATCCGGATATGACCGGTTTTACCTGTTGTAATGGAACCGCGCTGGAAAGCAGTACCAAATTACAGAACACCATTTACTTCCGAAGTTCTGATAATAGAGAGCTTTACGTCAATCTTTTTGTGCCTTCCACTTTGAACTGGAAAGAAAAAGGGATCGTTATAGAGCAAGAGACCAATTTTCCGAAGGAGGACCATACCAGTCTGAAAATAAACGGAAAAGGAAAATTCACTCTGAAACTGCGCATTCCCGGTTGGGCTGAAAAAGGTTTTGTACTGAAAGTGAATGGAAAGCCGGAAAAAATTGCTGCCGAACCAGGTTCTTATGTGAGCCTGGATAGAAAATGGAAAGATGGAGATCTGGTGGAATTAAAAATTCCTTTTAGTTTCCATCTGGATCCCATAATGGATCAGCAAAATATTGCCAGTATTTTCTATGGTCCTGTTCTTCTGGCTGCCCAGGAAGAGGGGCCAAGAGACAACTGGCGTAAGATCAAACTGAATGCAAAAGATATAGGCAGTTCCATCAAGGGAAATCCGGAAGAATTAACATTTGAAGTAGACGGAGTCCTGCTCAAACCTTTTTATGAAACTTATGGCCGCCACTCCGTATACCTGGATGTTAGCCTGGAATAAAGAAAATTTTTAACCGAAATAAGAGTATGAAATATAAGATCGTTTTTCTGATAATTTCCATGAGTATTTCCGCAACGCTGCACGCCAATGATATGATAGATGTGATTCATACTTACCGGGCAGACAGATATGCTTTAAGAAGTACCTATACCATGAGGGAATCACAGGAATATTACGAACGCCTGGGGCAATTCTACGAAGACTGGCAACAAAAACTGCAGAATATCGATTTTGAATCTTTATCACAAGATGGAAAGGCCGATTATGTGCTGCTGAAAAACCTGGTTCAAAAGGAACAGTATCAGTTGTCAAAAGACTTTCAGGATTTTAAGGAAGTAGCAGCTGTTGCCAATTTTGCAGAAGAACTCTATTCATTTATTCAGAAGAGGAGAAGAGGGGCACAACCAGATTCCAAAAAGCTGGCCATGGTTTTTAATAATGCAACAAAAGCGATTTCCGAAAAAACGCTGACCTTGGAAACCAAGCCATATGACACCTGGCTACAAGCAGAAAAAGCAGCTTCCGTGGTCAAATCATTGCATAAAGGTCTGGAAGAGGCTTATAATTTCTATTTTGACTATGATCCTGAATTTACCTGGTGGATGAAAAGCCCGTATGAGGAACTGGATCAAAAACTTACAGACTACGAAGAATTTTTAGAAAAGCATTATTCTAAAGAAGATCAAAAAGATGATGGAAGTGGGATCATAGGAAAACCTATTGGCAGGGAAGCCCTGATTAAGAGCCTCCAATACGAGTTCATTCCCTACACTCCGGAAGAGTTGATCAGGACTGCGGAAAAACAATTCGACTGGTGCAAAGCCGAGATGATCAAAGCTGCAAATGAAATGGGCTACGGTGATGATTGGAGAAAAGCCTTGGAACATGTGAAAGACACTTATGTAGCTCCAGGGAAGCAACCAGAAGCCATCAATGAGCTTTATGAGTATTCAGTTAAGTTCATCGAAGAGCGTGATCTTATCACCATTCCAGATCTGGCCAAAGAGACCTGGGGGATGATTATGATGACGCCCGAGCGCCAAAAAGTAAATCCATTTTTCACCGGAGGATGGGAGATTAGCATCTCGTATCCTACTCAGGGGATGACACATCAAGACAAACTCATGAGTATGCGGGGAAATAATCCAAATTTTTCCTTTCCAACAGTACAACATGAGTTGCAGCCTGGTCACAACCTGCAGTTCTTTATGAACAACCGGAATAAGCCTTACCGAGAAGCTTTCGGTACCCCGTTCTGGATGGAAGGTTGGGCACTGTACTGGGAAATTATCCTTTGGAATAAAGATTTTCCGCGAACACCTGAAGAAAAAATGGGAATGCTTTTCTGGAGAATACACCGCTGTGCGAGGATCATCTTTTCTCTGAATTATCAATTGGGGAACTGGACGCCTCAGGAATGTATAGATATGCTGGTGAACGAGGTTGGCCATGAATATGCCAACGCAGAAGCTGAAGTAAGAAGATCATTTGCTACTTCTTATACGCCGCCCTTATATCAATTGGCATACATGATTGGAGGCTTGCAGTTCTATGCACTGAGAGGAGAGCTACTCGAGAATGGATGGACCGAAAAACAGTTCCATGATCGCGTTATGAAAGAGAATAAGATGCCGGTAGCAATTTTGCGTTTGTTATTAAAAGACCAGGAAATACCTGAAAACTATGGTGCCCACTGGCGGTTTTCAACCGATTTTAAATAAGTGAGCCAAAATTCCATGAAAGGTATCCGTCATTTTTTTTATATCATATTGCTGCTGGCACTTACTTCTTGTGATCAAGAAGCCAATGGAGTTTTACTTTCCCCTTCCAAAGGGGTGCAGGCAAAAGAAGCCGATTGGAATTATGAACCCTGGAGCGCCCCGGAACACTATTCTGATACCGTTTCTGCGCAATTTGATAGTCAGGTACTGAAGTTGTCTTCAGATACGCTTAGCTTTGAGAGGTGGTTCCGAAAAATCCCGATAAAGCCCTTCGCAACCTACCGCGTAACCGGTTGGGTCAAAACTTCAGGCGTCGAGGGGGCACGCTCAGAAAGTGGTGCGGGAATTCGTTTGGGTATATTTGACTTCAGCGGGGATACCGTTTTCAAGGCTGATAACCGCTGGTCCCAGGTGGAAATGGAATTTTCCACCGAAATGGATGACAGCTTTATCCTGGAATTCGTATTAGGTAAAAATGGGCGTGCAAGAGGGGAGGTTTGGTTTGATAATTTTCGCTTACAGGAACTTTCAGCAAAAGAGCTGAAACCTGAGATCACGCTGAATTTTGATGAGCCGCGGGAAGCTATGTCTCCTTATATCTACGGGCAGTTTATAGAACATATGGGCAAATCTATTTATGGCGGCTTATGGGCTGAAATGCTCCTTGATCGTAAATTTTTTCATTTACCCGGTACTAAGAATTCAGCCTGGAAGAGTACTGTGGATACCAACAGCGTTCAAATAGATAGTTCCTTTACTTTCTCCAGGGGGCGATTGCCGGTTTTTCAGGTCCAGGATCAAATAAGCATCAGTCAGCAAGGGATAGCCCTTCAGGATTCTAAAAAATACGATGGGCGCCTTGTTTTTAAGGCTGGTCAAATCAGTAAGGTGAGGATCAGCTTAAATGGTAGTGCTAAAGATTTTGAGGTTTCTGGTATGGAATTTCAAACAATCCCATTTGAATTTGTTTCAGAAGAGGCTACGGAAAATGGGATACTGGAGATCACTTTCCTGGGTAAGGGAACTCTAAGTCTCGCTGCCGTTTCCCTGATGCCTTCTGACAATATTAAGGGTTATCGCCCGGAAGTGATCAAACTGCTCAAAGAATTGAATGCACCGGTCTATAGATGGCCCGGCGGTAATTTTGTTTCTGGTTACGACTGGAAGGATGGAATTGGCGATCCTGATCGAAGACCTACCCGGTATGAGAGGGCCTGGAACGGTTTGGAATATAACGATGTGGGCATACATGAGTTCATGGATCTTTGTGACCTGTTAAATGCCGAAGCAAATATTGCCGTGAATACTGGTTTAGGTACGGCCGAACTGGCTGCAGCAGAAGTAGCCTATGTGAATGGATTTCCATCTAGTACTATGGGTAAAAGAAGGGCTGAAAATGGCCACCCTGAGCCGTATAACGTAAAACTCTGGGCAGTTGGGAATGAGATGTTTGGTGACTGGCAGTTAGGACACATGCCGGTAGAAGATTATGTAGTCAAACATAATAAAGTAGCTGAGGCGATGTGGGCTGTTGATCCCAATATCGAGTTGATAGCGGTGGGCTATCCCGGAAAATGGAATGATTGGATGTATGAAAACTGTGCCGATCACATGACCTACATTAGCGAGCACTTTTATAAGCAAGACTGGCATGCCGGGGGTCTTTTAACACATGTGCAGCAAATGCCTGAAGTGATCGCTTCTGTTGCCGAAGAACATCGCAGGGCCAGAAGGGAGATTCCGGGACTGAAAGAAAAGAATATCAAAATAGCCATGGATGAATGGAACTATTGGTATGGCCCTCATGTATACGGACTTCTTGGAACTCGTTATTTCCTGAGGGACGCCCTCGGAATTGCGGCCGGTTTAAATGAATTCAGCAGGCAGTCTGATATATATTTCATGGCCAATTATGCCCAGACCGTAAATGTCATCGGGGCGATCAAAACAACCAAAACGGATGCCTGGCTGGAAGGTACAGGCCTCGTCCTGAAATTATACCGTAAAGAATTTGGAACACAGCCGGTATCAATAGAAGGTTCACCTGCGCCGCTCAACGTGGCTGCAACTTTAACTGAAAATGGCGAATACTTAACAGTATCGGTGGTCAATGCCACCCACGAAGACCAAATTTTAAAATTAAATTCTTTTCTGGATTCCGTAGAAAAAAGTGGGATGGCTTTCGTGATTTCCGGTGCGAACGATATGGTCTTCAATGACGAAAATAATAAGGATCGCATCAGTATTTCGGAGCAGGAAATTGATATTTCAGCAGAGCAGATGACCATCCCGAAAGAAAGCGCGGGAATCTACAAATTTAGAACACGTAAAAAGTGATTATGAAAAATACAGTTTACTTCTTTTTGGCATTCCTCTTTATCACTAACGGGCTACTGGCTCAGGATAAGCCAACCTACTGGGATAATATTAAAGAACGGGAATCAACTTTGGGAATCAGTGAGGGATTTTCTGAATTCAAGACCCGGGAATTTACCTTAAAGCTCGTGAATGCTTCACAAACGGTGGCCGGGCTTTATCCCAATTCTAATCCCGATTTCGATTTTACACCGGGTGAACGGATAGACATTCGAGATAAGGATAGTATTTACTATCTCGGGGATCTGAATTTCAGAATTAAAACGGAGCAGGGAGACTGGCAATCTTTTTCCACTGCGACGGAAAGAAAACAGGTTGAAAAACTATCGGTTTCCGGCAACCAGCTGGCAGCAGCAGACCTTACCAATACCCTTCCTGATTCCAATCCGCTGAAGATTAAAAGATTTTACGAGGAAAAAGATGGAGATCTGGTTCTAAGGTTTCAGATCACTAACCCAACTCAGAATTCAGTTGAAATCGGAGCTTTGGGAGCCCCTATGGCGTTTAATAACATTCTGGAAGGAAAGACTCTTGATCAAACCCACGCAGATAATGTATTTTTTGATCCTTATATAGGCCAGGATGCCGGTTATCTGGAGGTCAAGCATCTTACTGGCGAGGGCGAGGTGTTATTAGTTCTCCCGGAGGAAAATATGCCTTTTGAAGCGTATCGTCCCTTACTGGACGATCCAAGCCGGAGAAGCATCGTTTTTGAAGGAGTTCATGAATGGATGGCCCTCAGTAAAGCTTATACGGAAAATGAATGGAAGGATGTGCCGCAATGGAATCAGGCTTCTGCTGTGGTACTGGATCCCGGGCAAACGATCAATTTCGCACTGAAGTTCGTACTCGCACCCAGTATTGGCGGAATTCAGAATACCTTATTGCAAGAATCGAGGCCCGTAGCCGTTGGCGTGCCGGGTTATGTTCTACCAAATGATGTGGAGGCCCAATTATTTCTGAAGCATCATTCAGAAATCTCCAATATGCAGGTTTTCCCAACTGGAGCCTTAAACGTATCCGGTCCCGAAAAGAATGAAAAAGGCTTTTTTAAATATACGATCAGCGGAAAAAAATGGGGAAGAGCGCGGCTTCTAATCACCTACCAGGATGGCTTAACGCAGAGCATTAATTACAAGATTATCAAACCTGAAAGTGATGTGGTGAGTGATTTTGGTCATTTCCTCTTAACCGAACAGTGGTTTGATGAACCAGATAGCATCTTCGGAAGAACAAATTCGGTCATTTCATACGATTACGAATTGAAAAGACAGGTCAAACAGGACAGCCGGGCCTGGATAGCCGGCCTGAGCGATGAAGGTGGAGCCGGCAGTTGGTTGGGTGCGATGATGAAACAATTCATACAACCCGAAAAGTCTGAAATAGAGAAACTTCAGAAGTTTATTGATGAAACCTTATGGGGAGGAATTCAGTACCAGGAAGGGGATAAAAAATATGGTGTTCGAAAAAGTATATTTTATTACGAGCCTGAGCAAATGCCGGAAGGAACCTACAGCGATAGCATCAATTACAAAACCTGGGCTGCCTGGAACAAAAAAGGCGCTGATGATCCTGGCCGTTCCTATAATTACCCGCACGTGGCAGCAGCCTACTGGACGATGTACAGGCTTTCCCGTTACCATGAGAAACTGGTAGAGACCCACGACTGGAAGTGGTTTCTCGAGAACGCCTATCATACGGCGATGGCCATGACAGAGCTGGCTCCCTGGTATGCAGAATTTGGGCAGATGGAAGGCACCGTATTTCTGTATATACTTCAAGATCTTAAAAATGAAGGGATGCTCGATATGGCTTCTGCTCTGGAATCAGAAATGAAAAAGCGTGCAGATCACTGGAAATCTTTAAATTATCCCTTCGGAAGTGAAATGCCCTGGGATTCTACGGGGCAGGAGGAAGTGTTTATGTGGAGCGATTATTTTGGTTACGATCAAAAAGCTGAAGTGACCCTGAATGCTATTTTGGCCTATATGCCTACGATGCCTCACTGGGCCTACAATGGGAATGCCCGCCGATATTGGGATTTTTTATACGGGGGCAAACTCTCCAGGATCGAGCGTCAAATTCATCATTATGGATCTGGGCTGAATGCCATTCCCGTATTAAAAAAATACCGGGAAACACCCGATGATTTTTACCTGTTAAAGGTTGGTTATGGCGGACTTCTCGGTGCTATTTCCAATATTACCCAGGATGGATTTGGCCCCGCCGCTTTTCATTCATTTCCTTCCACACTGGAAATCGATTATCTTTCAGGTGATTATGGCTCGGGATTTTTTGGGTACGCAGTCAATTCAGCTACCTATATTGTGGAAAATGATGATTTTGGATGGCTGGCGTTCGGTGGAAATATAGAAGACCAGGCGAATGCCATTGAAGTGTCCATCACAACCGCTGCAAAAAACAAAGTTTTTCTGCAGCCCGAAAGTTTGTGGATCGAACTGGCTGCAGGGAAAATAGCTTCTTTTCGGTATCTGAAAGATTCCGGTAAAGTGTCAGTAGAATTGGAATCAAAAGATATTTATACGCCGTATGCTTACGTAAAAGTTTCCGAAGGCTGGCAAATGGATTTTCCAAAGGAAAGGGGCTATTATAAAATCCCTTTAAAGGAAAAGCCTTTGGAAATGGAAATAACAAGAGAGTAATTTCTAAAAACAAACATGATAGATAAGACCTTTTTGAAAACCTGCTTGCTGTTAATAGTTGCACTAATCATTCAAAGCAACGCGTTTTCGCAGGAATATACGCGTGCTGATACACTTCGTGGATCGATCACTCCGGAGAGAGCCTGGTGGGATGTCATGCGTTATGATATTTCCGTAACACCTGATTTTGATAAAAAATATACAGCCGGATATAACAATATCACCTACAAGGTTATCCAGGAAAAGCATCCTGATCGCATGCAAATTGACCTGCAGCAACCATTAGCTATCGATAGTATTGTATATGATGATAGCCGTTCTCTGAATTTCAGTAGAGAAGGGAATGTGTACCACGTTGAAACGCCTGTTCAAACAATGGGTTCGGAGCACCAGGTGAAAATTTATTTCAGTGGTAAACCTCACGAGGCCGTGCGGCCGCCATGGGATGGAGGCTGGTCTTTTAGTAGAGATGAGAAAGGCAGGCCGTGGATGACCGTGACCTGCCAGGGGTTGGGAGCTTCTATCTGGTATCCAAACAAAGATCATCAAAGCGATGAGCCAGATCGGGGCGCATCACTGAATATGCGGGTGCCGAAAGAGCTCATGGCTGTCGCAAATGGTCGTTTGATCGAAAAAATGGAACATCAGGATGGAACGACTTCTTATAAATGGGGTGTGGAAAACCCGATAAGCAATTATACCATTATCCCATATATTGGTCATTACAAGAATTTTTCAGAAGAATACACTGGGGTCAAGGGAAAGCTGGATTTGAATTACTGGGTTATGGACTATCACCTGGAAAAAGCAAAAAACTACATGCCCCCGGAAGTTCATAATATGCTGAATGCCTTTGAATACTGGTTTGGACCTTATCCTTTCTACGAAGACGGTTATAAACTGGTGGAGACCGATAATACCGGGATGGAACACCAGTCTAATGTTTCCTATGGCAACTGGTATGCCGGTGGCTATCGGGGGAGAGATGGCTCGGGCACCGGTCTTGGTCTAACCTGGGATTTCATCATCATCCATGAAAGTGGGCACGAGTGGTTTGGGAATAATATCACTACTAACGACCTGGCAGATATGTATATTCATGAAAGCTTCACCAATTACAGCGAAACCCTATTTCTGGATTACGTCTATGGCGAAGAGGCTGCGAATGATTATAATTTTGGTATTCGGCGAGGTATCCAAAACGATCGGCCTGTTATTCCTGCGTATGGAGTAAATGCGAAGGGAAGCGGTGATATGTACCCTAAAGGAGGCAATATGCTGCATACGATCCGTCATAGTATGGATGACGATAAGCTTTTTAAGAATATTCTTACCGGTTTGAACCTCACCTTCCATAACCAAACAGTAAACGGAGAAACGATCCAGGAGTATATTTCAGAAAAAGCGGGCTACGATTATGCTGGTGTTTTTGAACAGTATCTTACCACTACCAAAATTCCTGTTTTGCAGCTGTATATAGATGCACCAAACGATCAGATCTTTTATCGGTATCAAAATGTAGTAGATAACTTTAATTTACCGCTGGTTCTGAAAGGTTCTTCGGAAAAGTTAAACATCCAGCCTACGCGAGAATGGCAAAGCATTCCAATTACCAACAGCAACCAGTATCTCTTCACTCCTTGGAGGATTGAATATATGTACTATTTAAAAGTAGAAATCGTCAAGGAACGATAAACCTGAAATTTTCAATATGATCTACATGAAAAAAACCAGAATGATCCTGTTGCTGTTTTTGGGATGTATCTTCCTTAGCAACGCACAGGAAACAGATTCTCTTCTGAGCTTAGACCGTATATACTCGAGTTCGGAATTTAGAGGTGATTACGCCCGCCCTGTTTTCTGGATAGAGGAAGGGAATGCGTTTGTAAGCATCGAAAAAGATGCTAACGGGAATGATGAACTGATACGTTACGAAAGCAAGAACTACCAGAAAAGCGTCTTTTTAGCTTCAGGCAAACTCCAGGCAAATGGGCAGAATCTGGAAATAGAAGATTTTTCCCTCTCACCAGATGGTACTAAAGTGCTTATTTTTACGAATTCCAGCCGCTTGTGGCGTTCCAACACGAAAGGAGACTACTGGGTTTATGATTTCAGTAGCGGGCAACTGAAGCAATTAGGCAGAACGTTTCCCCCTTCCTCTCTGATGTTTGCGAAATTTTCTGAAGACAATCAATTTGTAGCCTATGTTCACCATTTCAATATTTATAAGGAAGATTTTCAAACTGGAGAACTTACTCAATTAACTGAAGATGGAACCGGAGATATCATTAACGGCACATTTGACTGGGTTTACGAAGAGGAGTTCGGTATGCGTGATGGTTTTATTTGGAGTCCCGATGCCTCCAAAATTGCCTTCTGGCAATTAAATGCTTCAGAGATCGGGACGTTCTATATGATTGATAATACAGATTCGGTCTATTCTGAACCGATTCCGCTTCAATATCCCAAAGCCGGATATGATCCCTCTTCGGCTAAAGTTGGCATTATAAACTCCAAGACTTCGGAAGTAAACTGGATCAACATACCGGGTGACCCTGTACAGCATTATTTGCCGGCCATGCAATGGATCGATGAAGATTTGTTGCTGATTCAGCAGTTAAACCGGAAACAGAATCAGCTTGTTATTTATACTTACAGACCTTCCTCAGCTGAATTACATAAGGTCTATACTGAAACGGAAAAAACCTGGGTCGACCTGCGGTATCCAGATATTTCTTCGAACCAGTGGGGAAATAACGACCAGTTGATCGTGGATCAGGGAAAGGCCTTTTTGAGAATGACCGAAACCGATGGCTGGAGGCATATCTATAAAATTGACCTGCGTTCGGGAAAGAAAAAATTACTCACGCCCGGGAAGTATGATGTGGCAAGCTATTACCAGACAGATGATAAAAACTTATATATTTCAGCCTCTCCGGAAAATGCGACCCAGCGCTATTTGTATAAAATCCCTTTGAATGGCAACGGAAAGTTGACGAAGATCACGCTCGGCAATTTTGAAGGGGTGAACACCTACAATGTTGCCCCAAACGGTCAGTATGCAATACATTCTTTTACGAATGCTCATACTCCAAGAACGGTGCAGCTGGTGAATCTTCCAGACCATAAATCGATAAAGACTTTAGTAAGCAATCAAAACCTGAAGGATCAACTAAACTCCTTAAAGCTTCCGGAAACTTCCTTCTTCCAGGTAACTACAGCATCTGGAATTGAGATGGACGCCAGGATGACCAAACCTTTGAATTTTGATCCTCAGAAAAAATATCCGGTGCTGTTTCACGTATATGGTGAGCCATGGGGAGTGGTCGCCACCGATCAATGGATTGGATTGTATGAAATCTATATGGCTCAACAGGGTTTTGTAGTCATCAATATCGATAATCGCGGTACACCAAGTTTGAAAGGAAGTAACTGGCGCAAAAGTATCTACCAGCAGGTGGGTGTCTTAAATACCAAGGATCAGGCAGAAGCAGCCACGAAGGTTTTGGCAACTTATGATTTTTTGGATGATCAACGCGTAAGTGTTTGGGGTTGGAGTGGAGGAGGTTCCATGACACAGAATCTATTGTTCCGCTATCCCGAAATATACCAGACCGGAGTGGCAGTTGCAGGAGTCGCCAATCAGCTGTTCTATGACAATGTCTACCAGGAGCGCTATATGGGCCTGCCTTCGGAAGACATGGCAAAATTCATCGAGGGCTCTCCTGTAACCTACGCTAAAAACCTGGAAGGGAATCTTTTGCTTATTCACGGCACCGGTGATGATAATGTGCATTATCAAAATATGGAATTTCTCGTCAATGAACTGATCCGCCAGAATAAGCAATTTGACATGATGGCGTACCCAAACCGTTCTCACGGGATTCGGGAAGGACAAAATACGTCGTTGCACCTCTTTACATTAATTACCCGCTACTTGCTGGAGCATAACGGGATGAATTGAAAATTTTGAAAAAAGTAGCTTTCTTCATATTGATAATACTGATGGTTTTTGGCTGCAAGAACCAGCAGGAGAACGCAGAAATTGCCACAAAAGTAGTCAACAAGAAACTGATCATTCCTGAGCAGGTATGGATGGTTCCAGATTCGAATGATTATGAAGACCCGGAAAGCATTTACAGTTTCTCCAGGTTCCGGGAATCTGAAAATATAGCGATCTTCTGGGATAAAGAATACGGGAATGATCCGGCCCAAAATGACGAGAGATCTAAGACGTTTAACGTGGATTCGCTGGTTATGGAAGGCGAACGATTTTTTAAATATTATGTCGAGGAACTTCAGTTTCTAGAAAAAGGAAAATCTACTACTGATACCACCAAAATCCTGATGTATGTCTTCGGGGGAGAAAATGGAACAGCTTATGGTTCAGGAAAGGATAGCATAGGAATGTTATGGTCGCCAGCTGTCCGCATCCATCAACCCCCTTATGGCGCACTGGCCCATGAACTGGGGCATTCGTTTCAGTATTTGACCGGCTCCGATGGCCATTTTGGTTTCAAAAATGGCGGAAGTATCTGGGAAATGACCTCTCAGTGGATGCTCTGGCAGGTTTATCCAAACTGGATCGAATTCGAGAATTATCATTTACAGGCGTTCCTGGATAACACCTACCGTGCATTTTTACATGAAGAAAACATGTATCACTCTCCTTTCGTTTTGGAATACTGGTCAACACTTCATGGGAAGACTTTTATCGGGGAACTTTGGAGAAGCTCAAAAAAGGGAGAAGATCCAGTGCTTACTTATCAGCGGTTAACAAATATCAACCAGGAAATCTTTAATGATGAAATTTTTGATGCTGCCAGGCGCTTTGTTACCTGGGACCTCCCAAGAATTGACAAGGTGAGCCGAAAATATGCCAATATTCATCATTCCGAATTATCTGCCCTTGAAAATGGCTGGTATGAAATTGCTGAAAAAGAGGCTCCGCAAAATTATGGTTATAATGCAATGGCCCTGGATGTTCCGGAAGACGGGGATGCAGTAGTGTATTTTGAAGCAATTACTGAAAGTGAAAAGTTCCATATAGTGAAACCCGAAATTGCCGGTTGGAGATATGGTTTTTTAGCAGTGACTCAAGACGGGGAGCGTCATTACGGCGAAGTTTATAGTGCACCTGAAAATAAAGTGAGCTTCAAAATCCCTGTAAATACCAGGCATCTGTGGTTTGTGGTGAGCGGTGCTCCAAAAGAACATTCCATTCACAAAATAGACGGTGACCCAGGCAACGATGAACAATGGCCTTACCGACTTAAATTTGAAAATACCGATCTCAAACATGAAAATTAGACTCCTATTTTTAGCATTTTTATTAATGATCTTCCCGCTGAAAGCGCAGGAAACGGTCTCTTCGCCTAATGGCCATATCAAGCTGGAAATCGAGCATGAAAATAGCATTCAGGTGAAGGTGTGGCTTAATGGAAAAGCTTTGATCGAGCATGTTCGCCCGAAAATGCAGTTTAGCAACGGTCATTCTTTCGGCGGAAGCGAGAAGCTACAGGAAACAGCTTCCGCGATAATTGATGAGGAAATTACGGCCAGTCTCCCGGTAAAGTCGGAAATCATCCAAGATCATTATAGCTTTCTAAAGATGAGTTTCAAAGACTACGATTTGGAAATTCGCGTGTATAATAATGGCTGGGCTTATCGCTTTGTTTCCAGACTCCAGGGCACGGTTGAGGTGGTTGATGAGCAACTGGACCTTAAGTTAGCCGAAGATTATACCTGTTATTTGCCGGAAGAAAAGAGCCTGATTTCTCATTTCGAGAACTATTATGAAAAAGTAGCCACTTCCGCAATAAAGGAAGGTACTATTGCGGGCCTGCCAACTTTGTTTACCAACGAAAAAGGAATCAGCCTTTCAGTTAGCGAATCAAATTTGTTTGATTACCCGAATCTCTTCCTGGAAAAGACCGAGACAGGGTTTCAGAGCAAATTTCCGAAGTATGTTTTAAAAACAAAAGAGCTGAAGGAAGGGCAGGACCGTTTGGAGGCTATTGAAGAAACAGCAGCATATATTGCCAGGACATCCGGGGAAAGGACTTTTCCGTGGCGGGTTTTTATGATCTCTGAGAATGATCGGGAGATTATCGAAAATAACCTGGTGTATCAATTGGCAAGTCCGCTGAAACTGCAGGATTTTTCCTGGGTAAAGCCTGGGAAGGTTGCCTGGGACTGGTGGAATGCGAATAACCTGTATGGCGTTGATTTTGAAAGTGGGATCAACACGGAAACGTACAAATATCATATCGACTTTGCTTCAGAGTTTGGGCTGGAATATATCATTTTGGATGAAGGCTGGTCCAAAAGCACGCTTAATGTGATGGAGCCGAATGATGATATTGATATGGAGGAACTGAGCGCCTACGCCAAAAGCAAAAATGTAGGTATCATTCTCTGGAGTTTATGGAGGCCACTGGATGAAAATATGGAAGCGCTTCTACCGAAATATGAAGAATGGGGCGTGAAGGGCGTGAAGGTCGATTTTATCCAGAGAGCTGATCAATATGTAACTAATTTTTATGAAAGACTGGCGAAAAGTGCCGCGAAGCATCATCTTTTAGTCGATTATCACGGGGGAATGAAACCTTCCGGAATGCAAAGGGCTTACCCGAATATTATCAATTATGAGGCGGTAAAAGGTCTCGAAAACGATAAATGGGAAGATAAGATCACCCCGGAGCATGATCTTACCATCGCCTTTACAAGGATGACTGCTGGAATTCTGGACTATACTCCTGGGGGTATGGATAATGCTCACCAAGAGAATTTTGCCGTGCGTTTTGACAGACCAATGACGCTGGGCACCAGGGCGCATCAAATTGCCTTGTATAACATTTTTGAAGCTCCTTTACAGATGCTGGCAGATACGCCGTCCAATTATTATCAGAATCGGGAATCTGCCGAGTTCATTTCAAAGATTCCGGTAATTTGGCAGGAAACGAAAGTCCTGGAAGCGAAGATCGATGATTACCTGGTAATTGCGCGCCGAAATCACGATTCCTGGTATTTGGGAGGAATTACTGATGAGGATGCGAGAACGTTCACTATAGATTTGTCTTTTTTAAAGCCTGGTACTACTTACCAGTTAGAATGGATGGAGGACGGAAAGAATTCTGATAAAGTAGCAAAAGATTATGCTAAAAGATCAAAAAAGGTCACTTCGGAAGATGAAATTGAAATCAATATGCATAAAGGAGGCGGTTGGAGTGGCATTTTTACAGAAATTTGACCTTGAACTTTTTCAGCATGATTTTTTAAAAAATGGCAATGAATCGATTTTTATCACTTTTACTTCTTGTAGGTAGCTATAGTTTTCTGGTGCCTTCAGCTTCAGCCTTCCAAAAAGATGCTGAATTAGCCTATATGATCTCTTTTAAAGAACCGGCCGCTCACTTTGCCGAAGTACAGCTGAAATTAGTTAGTTTGGATTCGGCAAGAACGACACTGGTCTTGCCGGTTTGGACTCCGGGATATTATAAGATCCTGGATAATCCCGCGCACATCATAGATTTTAAGGTAAGTACCATTTCCGGCGAACCATTACAATGGCACAAAATTGCAAAAAACAAATGGTTACTGGAAAATGGACAAAATGCCGAAGTCTTTGTGGATTACAGGGTTTACGCCAACCGAAAATCGGTGGCAGAATCAAATATTTCCGAAGAAAAAGCATTTATGGCCAACACCGATATCTTCATGTTTCCGGAAGGGAATTTGGATAAATCGGTAAGTCTTCAGGTACATTTACCGAAGCAATGGGACAAAATTGCCACAGGATTGACAGAGGTGGATCAGGGAAAGTTTTATGCCCCGGATTTTGATGTGTTATATGATAGTCCGCTATACCTGGGAAATCAGAAGATCATTGAATTTCAGGAATTGGAAAAAAAGATAACCCTGTCTATTGCTACGCCTGAAGGTCTGGATCAAAAGAAATTTGTGGCTGATCTTCGAAAGATCCTTCGCAGCACCACCAAATTGATGCAGCATATTCCATTTAATGACTATACTTTTATCATGATGGAACCGGGAGGTGGTGGTCTCGAACACTGGAACTCCCAGGCGGTATTCACGTACGGCAGTTTTAATTTTGAAAATGATCTTGCTTATAAGCGTTTTTTGAACTTTCTCACGCATGAATACTTTCATCTTTATAATGTGAAGGCCATCCGTCCCATCGAGTTAGGCCCTTTTGATTACAGCCAGGAAAATTATACCACCATGCTTTGGGTGGCTGAAGGTTTTACGGTGTATTATGAATATCTCATCATGCGAAATGCCGGTTTGTTGACGGCAAATGAAGTCCTCGAATTTTTGAGTTCCCATATAAAAGCCATTGAAAATAAATCAGGTAAGGATCACATGTCTTTGGAAAGATCCAGTTTTGATGTCTGGAACTATTTTTTGAATAATGATGCTATTTCAGCCGAAACAACTATTTCCTATTACCAAAAAGGACCAGTCATGGCGTTGTTATTAGACATTGCTATCCGGAATGATAGTGATAATGAGAAGTCGCTGGACGATGTAATGCGCTACCTGTATGAGGAATTTTATAGGAAGCAGGGAAGGGGTTACACGGAAAACGAGTTTTGGGACAGCGTAACTAAAATGGCCGGGAAACCGCAGGAAGAACTTCGAAAGTATGTGGAATCCACAGGATCCCCAGATTATGAGAAATACCTGAAGCTTGCCGCACTTTCACTGGATAGGTCCAGTGCCGATGATGAAAAAACTGAATTAGTTGAAAAGCAATATGACCTGATCAAAATAGTTCCGGAAAACGATTTGCAATTGAAGATTAGGAAGAGCCTGTTGCAGGAAAATTAATCTGTTTGCTGGCGATATTGAGTGGGAGTGATTCCCTTAAGTTCTTTGAATTTACGATTAAAATTGGCAATATTTTGAAATCCGCAAAGCTCGGAAATAGCTGAAACCGATAAATCCTGATCCCTGTAAAGCAATTTACACGCATGTTCAATTCGTATTTCTATCAGGAATTGAAAAAAGGTTTTATTGGTTCGTTTTTTAAAATACCGGCAAAAGGCATTTTTGCTCATGAATGCTACATCTGCAACATCTTCAAGAGAAATGGTATCCTGGAAATGATTCATCGCGTATTGAAACACATCGTTCATCCGTTTTCCTTCATCCTCGGTATATTTCTTTTGGTATACGAACGAAGAAAGGGGCTGGCGTTCCGCGTGAATCAATTCATTTAAAAGCAAGAGCAAACTGGCGATGCGCTCGATCCTGTTCTGGTGTTTCAAATTATGGAAAACGGCTCTTTTACTTTCATCAGCTTTGAATTTCATGCCGTATTCCGATTCATCAAAAAATTTTTTGATCGCACTGAGATCGGTGAGATTGAAGAATTCTTTTCCAAAAGATTTCGTGGTGAAAAACAGCGTGTACATAATCGAAACGGGATAAGCCTCCGGATCACTTCGGAACACATGCGGAATATTTTCCCCAATAATCAGTATGTCATCAGGCTTGTATTCATTGATACTATCTCCCACGATCAGAGCTCCGCTGCCTTCTTTTATAAAACTGATCTGGATTTCTTCGTGTTGATGCAATTTATCGTAAAAAACAGTCTCATGGTCTTCTTGATAGACCAGTGCCTCTTTTTCAGGTTTAGGGATTTTAAAAGGTAAGACTTTCATGTTTTTTTGTAAATATTACTAAAAAAAATATGATTTGTCAATTTACATGTTAATATTGTATCATGTTCAGCTAATACCTACAAACCGCAAGAGGGATTATGCTTTTATTTTTGTTAAAAATTTCACACATGGCTATAAAATGGGAAGGGGTAATGCCCGCAGTTACTACAAAATTTACGACCGATGATCAATTGGACCTTAAAATGTTCCAAACCAATATCGAAGCACAGCTTGATGCTGGGGTCAACGGAATTATTCTTGGAGGTACTTTAGGCGAGGCTAGCACCCTAACATATGATGAAAAACGGGAATTGACACGTTTTACAAAAGAACTCGTGGGGACAAAAGTTCCGGTAATTATGAATATTGCCGAGCAAACCACAAAAGGAGCTATAAAAGCTGCGGAAATTGCCGAAGAAGATGGCGCAAGCGGCTTGATGATGCTTCCCCCAATGCGATATTTGGCCGATGATCGTGAAACTACAGAATACTTCAAGGAAACCGCCAAAAGCACCTCTTTACCAATCATGGTGTACAATAATCCTATAGATTATAAGATCGAAGTAACGCTGGATATGTTTGAAGAATTACTGAAAGAGGATAACATCCAGGCGGTTAAAGAATCTACACGAGATATTTCCAATGTCACCAGGATCATCAACAGGTTTGATGACCGTTTAAAAATTCTATGCGGAGTGGATACCCTGGCCATGGAAAGTATGATAATGGGAGCAAACGGATGGGTAGCCGGACTGGTTTGTGCTTTTCCAAAGGAAACCGTGGCGATATACAAATTGGTTAAAGCAGGGAGGATTAAAGAAGCGCTGGAGATCTACAGGTGGTTTTTGCCGGTGCTGGAACTGGATATCAATCCAAAACTGGTTCAGAATATCAAGTTGGCTGAAGTAGCCACAGGAATAGGAACGGAGAACGTTCGAGCACCACGATTGCCGCTGGCAGGTGAAGAGCGCAAGCAGGTTCAGGCGATCCTGGACAAAGCTATGGCTACAAGGCCCGAAATTACATCAGAAGTACTGGTATCCTGAAATGACCAATCTTGGTGAAAAATCTACAGGAATTAAAATTAAATTGAGATCATGCTTACAGGAAAGAATTACGTAGCAGGAGAACTTACCGCTGATGAAACATCCGTTTTTGAATCGGTAAATCCTAAGAATAATGAGAAGGAAGCTAAATTCTATAACGCCTCGGAAAAGGATGTAGATGCTGCGGTAGAAAAGGCCGCTGAAGCTTTTCCGGAGTATTCTGCCTTACCTGCTTCCAGAAGAGCGGAATTTTTAAACGCAATAGCCCAGGAAATTCTGGAGCTTGGTGAGGAATTGATTCAAACCTATTGCTCGGAAAGCGGACTTCCAGAAGGGCGTGCCCAGGGAGAACGAGGGCGAACAGTTAATCAACTGAAAGCTTTCGCTGATTATATTACTACGGAAAATTGGAAAGACGAATATAAAGATGAGCCAAACCCAGAAAGGCAACCGCTGCCAAAACCGGGATTACTACGCACCAGCGTTGCAATTGGGCCGGTAGCGGTTTTTGGGGCTAGTAATTTTCCACTGGCATTTTCTACTGCGGGTGGCGATACGGCAAGCGCTCTTGCAGCAGGTTGTCCAGTGGTGGTGAAAGGACATCCGGCACATCCTGGAACGGGTGAATTAGTAGCCTCTGCGATTGTGAAAGCTGCTGAAAAGACGGGAATACCCAGTGGAGTATTTTCAAATTTGAACAGTTCGGGTATCGAAGTTGGAGAACTATTGGTCAAACATCCCAAAATAAAGGGAGTTGGTTTTACCGGAAGTCTTAGGGGAGGCCGTGCTCTTTACGATCTGGCAGCAAAACGAGAGGAGCCAATTCCTGTTTTTGCTGAGATGGGAAGCGTGAATCCTGTGATCGTGACAGAAACAGCTATCGAAAAAAGAGGAGAAGCCATAGCCAAACAAATCGCGGGCTCTTACACCCTTGGCGCAGGACAATTTTGCACGAATCCGGGAATCATTTTGAAGATGGGAGATAATACTGTATTTGAATCTCATTTAAAGCAATTCTCTGAAGAAATCGAAGCACAGTGCATGCTGCACTCTGGAATTAAAAAGGCTTTTCAGGAAGGAAAGAACCAATTGCTGGACGAAAAAGGCGTTCAGGTCCTTTCCGGTTCAGATGATACTGAAAACAATATGGCCGCGGGAACCATTGTAAAAGTATCTGCTGAAAATTTTATTCAGAATGAAAAATTGCAGACGGAAGTGTTTGGGCCCTTTACCATGATCGTCACCTGTAGCAATTTCCAGGAATTAAATTCAGCTTTGGAAAAACTGCATGGACAACTCACGGCAAGCATTATTGCGGAACCCGAAGATTTTTCTTCCTTGAAAGCTTCGGTGGCAATCTTACAGCATAAAGCAGGAAGAGTGATATACAACGCCATGCCAACTGGAGTAGAGGTTTCGCCGGCTATGACACATGGTGGACCGTACCCGGCTTCGACAGACAGTCGATTTACTTCCGTAGGAATACCTGCCATAAAAAGATGGTTAAGACCAGTAAGTTTTCAGGATTTTCCAGAAGAATTACTTCCATAATAAAAACACATTTGGATTGTAAATGATCAAACAAACCTTCGAATGTATAGATGCTCATACCTGTGGGAATCCGGTAAGGGTCATAAAGACCGGCGCACCTTTACTTAAGGGCGCTGATATGAGTGAAAAGAGACAGCACTTTTTAAAGGAATACGATTGGATTAGGAAGGGGCTGATGTTCGAGCCGAGGGGCCATGATATGATGAGCGGTAGTTTCATTTATCCACCACATAACCCGGAGAACGATTTTGCCATTTTATTCATTGAAACCAGTGGTTGTTTGCCTATGTGCGGGCATGGAACTATAGGCACCATCACTATCGCGATTGAAGAAGGCCTGATTCACCCAAAAGTCCCCGGGAAGATCAAGATGGAAGCTCCGGCCGGTCTGGTGGAGATCGAATATCAGCAAACTGGAAACAAAGTAGATTGGGTGAAGCTAACAAATGTAAAGAGCTACCTCGCTGCCAGAGGACTAACAATTGACTGTCCCGATCTGGGAGAACTTCAATTCGATGTGGCCTATGGTGGGAACTTTTATGCAATTGTAGATCCTCAAAAAAATTATAAAGGGCTGGAGCATTTTACGGCTTCGGAAATTATAGGGCTCAGTCAGTATTTAAGGCAGCAGATCAATGAGAAATATCCCGATCATTTTATCCATCCCGAGAACCCAACGATCCGCGATGTGAGCCATATGTTATGGACGGGCAGAACCATCGACCCCAATTCTACGGGAAGAAATGCCGTATTTTATGGCGATAAGGCAATAGACCGTTCTCCTTGCGGTACGGGGACTTCAGCCAGAATGGCCCAGTTATACACTAAAGGTCTCTTACAACCAGGAGAAAATTTTATTCACGAAAGTTTTATAGGATCTAAATTCATCGGGAAGATCGAAAAAGAAACCAGCATTGAACACTATCCTGCGATCATTCCCAGCATTCAGGGTTGGGCTCGCGTCTTTGGGCATAACACCATCACGATTGATGAAGAAGACCCGTATGCATTCGGATTTCAGGTAATATGAGGGTATGGGGAAGAATTGCGTAGTCATAGGAGGCGGGATCATTGGTTTGTGTACAGCCTATTATTTGTTAAAGGAAGGCCATAAGGTTACCGTGCTGGAAAAGGGAAATATGGCCGGTGGAGCATCGTACGTGAATGCCGGTTACATTACTCCCAGTCATTTCATACCCCTGAGTTCTCCCGGAATAATTACGAAAGGTTTAAAATGGATGTTGAATAATCAGAGTCCGTTTTATGTAAAACCGAGATTAGAACGAAATTTCCTGAATTGGGCCTGGGCTTTTAAGAAATCAGCTACTTCATTCAAAGTCCAGCAGGCCATTCCCGTTTTGAAGGATATCAATTTGTTCAGTAGAGCCTTATACGAAGAAATGCAGGAATCTGGAGATTTCTCTTTCAGCTATGCCCGAAAAGGCTTGTTGATGTGTTATAAAACCGAGCATGGTGAAAGGGAGGAGCATGAGGTTGCCGAGATCGCCAAGAAGGAAGGTATGGGAATCAGGCATTACAGTACTGCCGAGCTTGCCAAAGAATTTCCGAAGGCCAATTACAACGTAACTGGTGCATTTTATTATGATACCGATGCTCATATGACGCCAGATGATTTTATGCAGCAGCTAAGAGAGTTCCTGGAAAGAGCCGGTGTGGACATACATCAAAACTGCGAGGTAAAAGGTTTTGAAGAGAATGGAGAGATGATCCAAAAAGTAACTACCAGTAATGGTAGTTTTGAAGTGGAAGAATTGATCCTCGCAGCGGGAACATGGACTCCTTTTTTGGCAAAAAAACTGAATATTTCAGTTTCTATCGAAGCCGGGAAAGGTTATAGTTTTGATATTAAAAGACCAACAGGCATCGAAATTCCTTCAATTTTAACCGAAGCGAAGGTGGCCGTGGCGCCTATGGACGGTTTTACAAGATTTGCCGGAACCATGGAATTAGGAGGAATCAATAATCAGGTAAACCCAAATAGAGTGAATGCCATTGCCTTGGCTGCTGAAAATTATTTTGATCAGCTTCAAATTTCTTCAGAAGAACGGAATTCCGCAAGGTCCGGTTTAAGACCCTGTTCTCCAGACGGACTTCCTTATATAGGCAGGCCAAAAAAATGGAAAAATCTAATCATTAATTCGGGACATGCGATGATGGGTTGGAGTTTGGGACCTGCCTCCGGGAAACTCGTGAGTCAAATTATAGATAAAAAATCAACCAGCTTAGATATGGCATCTTTTAACCCTGATAGAAAATTTTGAAAATGAACAGCAACAGAAAATATGGGATAGGAGGGAGTACCGCACAGGCTGAACTGGAGAAGTTACGAAGGCCTTTGAGGCAGCCTGAAGAAATACCTTCCTCTGAATTTCACAAAAGAATAGACAGAGCCTGCTCATTGATGAAAAAGAATGGAATTGATGCATTATATCTAAATGCAGGCACAAATCTTTATTATTTCACAGGTACCAGCTGGCATCCTTCTGAAAGGTTGGTCGGCGCTGTAATCTTTAGCGATGGTTCCCTTTTCTACCCGGTTCCGGAATTTGAAATTGGCACTTTCAGCGAATATATCGATCAAAAAGGAGAAATACTCTCCTGGCAGGAACATGAATCCCCGGTAGACAAAATCGTAGAATTATTTGCTGATAATGCAACGCTGGCGGTAGATGATTCTACTCCTTTCAATATTGTAAACAGGTTTCAGAATGCCGGGAAATTGAAGATATTGAATGCAGAGAATCTAATCAGAAGTATCAGAATGATCAAAAGCCCGGCTGAGATCGAACAGCTGCAATATGCAATGGATCTGACCATGCAGGTACAACGGGCCGCGGCACGAATTCTACAACCTGGAATTACGACGTTGGAGGTGGTAGAATTTATAAATGCAGCGCACAAAAAGCTCGGCATAGCCTCTGGATCTTATTTCTGTATTGTATTATTTGGAAAAGATACCAGTTTTCCTCACGGAGTTAAAAACCCTAAACCCCTGGAAGAGGGCGATATAGTTCTGGTTGATACAGGTTGCAGGTTTAACGGTTATTTGTCAGATATCACCAGGACGTATTGCTATGGAAAGCCCACCCAGAAAGAAACCGATATCTGGAACATTGAAAAAAAGGCACAGTTTGCTGCGTTTCATGCCTGCCAGATAGGTGGGTCCTGCGGAAATATAGATGAGGAAGTAAGAAATACCTTGATTAAGAATGGTTTGGGTCCTGGATATGAATTACCCGGCCTGCCACATCGTACGGGTCACGGAATTGGTTTGGAAATTCATGAGCATCCTTACATCCTGGGAGGAAATGAAACCCTGCTTCAGCCAGGCATGACTTTTAGCATTGAACCCATGCTCGTAATTCCAGATAAGTTCGGAATTAGATTGGAAGATCATGTATACATGACGGAAGATGGTCCAAAATGGTTCAGTGAACCGGCTTTAAGCATTGAAAATCCTTTTGGAACAGCTATTTGACCAGAATTTTTTAAACAACAATGAAGGCAATATGCCAGCCATTTTAAATAAATAGACCCTACGCAATTCATTTTTGACGGTCTGGCATTGCTTGCCTTTTTCAATACAAAACTTGAACAATTAGTCACCCAATTTGCCAATGCAAAATAAAAAACCCCGTAAACACAATGCTTACGGGGCTATATAGTGGAGTCGGAGGGGCTGGCTTCGCCTCAACCTTATTCTCCGATCCTGTAAATGCATCCGGCTGTCCTTAACGTCCAGGCGTCTTAATACAAAAAGATCTGCTCAGGAAAATACCTGGCAGATCTTTTAAATTTTAATCCGCAGCCCGGCTGCGCTTAATTGTGGAGTCGGAGGGAACGACCATTTTACAATTTTCATGGTGTTTATAGGGCTTTCCAGAGGTCATGAAAAATTGGTCACCGGATTGGTCTCGCTTTAACAAATTTTAACTTTCATGTCAATTTATCTAAATAAACCGTATGAAATAATATTATCTACAAATTAATTCTGCGGTTTTACTCTTAAATTTTCCAACTCTCTTTTTTTCTTATTCAACTCCTGATTAAGCTCCACTTTTTCATTGAACTGTTTAGACCTCCTAATTTTTTTATCTAGTTGTTCAATGCTATTCCTGAGCGAATTAAGCTTCTCCTGATGTTCCACAATATCTTCCAAAGAAGAGTTTGGAGTATTTTTCTCCTCAGATAACTGTAGACAGAATTCTTTATAAACATGATCTAAACTACGGTTAAGATTAATAGAGACCTGAGAAAATTCATTTTCATTTAACCAATCAGTCTTAAAATTCCAATCAATAACACTGATGTTATTATTAGTAGGATGAGCATGCTTAGTTGAAGTAGAATAGTAATATTCATTTTTCCAGTTGATCAGGAATATGATGGGGTAAGGGATGGCATTATCTACAATATCCAAAACCTCTTTAATCTCCTTCTGTTCCTTTAGTTCGACATAAAATATTTGAATTTCCTTTAATTCCTTACCTGTAAGATTAGAGGTCGCTTCTGAAATTTTATATTCCCAGGTTATTCTTTTTATCAGGTCGGTAAAAAGTTGCTTTTGTTTTGAATTAGTGTAAGAATCAAAAGCATTTTTTGGAATAACTCTCCCAACTCTCATTCTTTCTGGTAAATCGAAAATATCCATCTACTTAACTATTAAAAAAGAAACTAATTTAAAGTCCTCAATGCCCTTTATTTTGTCTTGAAGAGCTGTTGTACCACCAGGCTGAAATAAGCTCATTACATCCTTTTCTTCCTCCCGTTGTAGTACAGTTCCAATGCTTTGCTTAAGTAAATTGGAAAAGAAATCCATTTCCTGGTATTCATCTGTCTCATTGCTTAGCTCTTTACATGAGTTTACTAAGGGCTTGTTGATTCCTTTACAAGCCATTCGCATAGAGTCTAATATCTTTTTTGGCTCTACATGATTATACGCAACTTTTGAGTCATTCTTGATATAGACCATGTAAAAAGGATGCAAACGGTTAAGTTTATTAATATTAACACTGGTATTAATATTCTTTAATACGAAAATTACTCCAGGTGGTAAATGCTCGTTAGATTTTACTACTGCATGTAATCCTTCAGGGATATTCTTAAGTTCTCCATTAGTCTTGATCATGTTGGAGAGGTCAATCCTGAAATCGTTTAAACCCAGGTCTGTTATGCTAACTCCTTCTTTTAAATCCTCTAGGTCAATTACTTCATCCTGTAATCTCTGTAGCTGAATTTTCCTGTACTCAAGATCTTTTTCATCAGTATTTAATATGTTATCATCCCCTGTACTTGCCAGGTTACCTATGAGCATTTTATTTTCTACACGTTGCTTTAAATTAATGTATGAATCTAAGGTTATATCTGGCCAGAAATTGATCATGCGAATACTATCATTCTTGGAACCAATACGATCAATTCTTCCAAAACGTTGGATGATACGTACAGGATTCCAATGAATATCATAATTCACAAGAGTATCACAATCCTGGAGGTTTTGACCTTCAGAAATACAATCGGTGGCAATTAGTAGATCTACTTGCTCATCAATCTTAGGATATAATTGTGCCTTACCTTTTGATAAAGGAGAAAAGCAGGTTAAAATTGCATTGATATCTGGAGGTATTTTTTTGGCAGTAGTAATTTTTCTAGATCCAGTTATCAACGCACTGTTTAGTCCATATTTTGAACTAAAATAATCTTTAATGTGCTCGTATAAATAATTCGCAGTATCAGCAAAAGCAGTAAAAATGATCACTTTTTTGTTATCTGCATTAAAAGGCTTTTCTACCTTTTTCTCTAAAATCGAAATTAAACGTTGTAACTTCTCATCATCCTTACCGGTTATGTCTACTATCTGATTCCAGAGATTATGTAGGATAGAAAGATCCTCTTCGAGGTCTTCCTTCCATTCTACAGTATCCATATCTGCCAGGTGAACTTTAATTTTTTTCCCAATTACCTGCTCCTCATCACCCCAATCTGATTCCCAATCGAAATTTTCATCATTTATTCTCGATTGTATGCCTTCATAATCTCCGTCGTTACCTTTCTCAATTGCTTTAATTGCTGATTCGATCTGAGAGATTATCCCTTCAAGAGTTATTCTGAAGGAATCTACGGAACTTTCTAAACGCTTTAAGAGATTGATCCTCATCAACACTCGTAAGCTATTATCCCGGTCCATTTGTGATAATTTACCTGAGCCAGATCTTACTTCTTTATCGTAAAGATCAGCATATAGTTGGATCTTACTTTTCAGAATATAATTAAGAGGAGTATATATTGAAAGATTTAGCAGAGTAAGACTTTCTGCAATGTATTCATAGGTGGTATCAGCTGTAGAAGAAAGAGAGCTTCTTATAGATTCAGGTTTTTCTCGTTCCGGGAACTTTCCTATATCTGCTGTATCGTAATAAGTAGTTATATGTTTTCTCGACCTAGCAATAGTAAGTGAATCCAATATTTCAAAGAAATCGAAGTCCAGCATGTCCAGAAGTCTTTCTGTGGTCCTCTCTTCAGTTTCAAATTTGCTCCACACATTGAATGCCTGTTGCGCACGACGAAAAATTAGATCAATGCTTGAAGTAGTTTCTAAACGCTGGTCAATATTATGGGCTTCACCTTCATAGGCTAAAGCAAGCTGATTTTTTAAATCGTTAAACCTATTATTAACCGGAGTAGCAGAAAGCATTAAAACCTTTGTTTCAATACCCTCTTTAATAATCTTCCTTAATAATTTCTGATAACGATTCTCTCGTTCTTTATTAGGATTATTATTTCTGAAGTTGTGGGATTCGTCAATTACAACTAGACCGTAATTTCCCCAATTAACGTTTTCTAGTTGCCTGCCGTTACTAATACCTCTTTCACGAGTAAGATCAGTATGAAATAAAACATCATATCTTAATCTGTCTTCTGCCAGAATATTGTTCTTGTCGTTATGACGAAAGGTATTCCAGTTGGCTTCAAGTTTTTTAGGACATAAAACAAGGACATCCTTGTTCCTCATCTCATAATATTTGATAACTCCAAGTGCGGAGAAGGTTTTACCCAGACCTACGCTATCAGCTAAAATACAGCCCTTGTATTTTTCCAGTTTGTTGATTGAGCCTATTACAGCATCCTTTTGAAAATTATAAAGTCTATCCCAAATAACCGTTTCTTTAAATCCTATCTGATCATTTGGCAGGGTTTCTAAGGAAATATCATCTAGGAAATCATTAAAAATATTATAGAGGGTAATAAAATAGATGAACTCAGGACTGTTCTCTTTATATGCACTCTCAAAATAATCCTGTACTTTTTCGGTAACGTCGGAAAGGTCTTCATCATTTTCCCAAATCTGATTAAACCACTCTAAATAGGCTTTACTATCCGGATATTCCGTTTTTTGAATTAGAGTAGGGAAACCCTTTTTACTGGTAATACCTAAATCTGAAGTTGTGAAACTATTTACATTGATATAAGAGAATTCTTCATCTTCTTTGTTCTTAAGATGAATCATTCCATTTAGCTGCTGGTTGCTATGTTTATTTGATTTGAAAGTAACTTTTTCCTGAACCCATTTTGAACATTCCTTTGCAATAGCCCTTTGGTTTAGCTGGTTCATAAGCCTAAGCTCAAAATCTCCACCACAAAGTTCAGATTCCTTTACGATATGAGGGATATAGAACTTTCTACTATCTTTTTGGAAATGCTCTTCAATAAAGGTAGGCGAGGTAAAAATGAATCGTAAATCTTCGATCTTAACAAGTTCCTTTTTTAAGGCCTCGAACGCATAGATAGAAAAAGATGCAGCAGCTATACTTAGCTTACTTCCTTTTTTAAGGGTTTGTTTTAGATCGTCGCCTAAATGAGAATTTACATTATCAATTAACTTCATTCTCATGTTTTAATTGAACAATCTCCATAAGCTTTTCGTAGCTGCTTATTTTTTCAAATTTCACCTGGTCGCCACTTATTTCCTTGAAATGTTCTGTAGCACAGTGAATCTTAAGTTTCTCTATTTCTCTAAGATCCTGGTCTGAGTCAGATCCTTTGGTTTCTGCAACAAAATAAATTTGCTTCACTTTATCTTCATCAAAAACTATTGCCCAGTCTGGACTGTAATTCGCTACAGGCGTGGAGATGGAAAAGCTTTTAGGGAGTTTGGCATAAACCACTACCTCAGTGCTGTTTTCAAGAGCCTGAGCAAATCTGGATTCTATTTTAGAGTCTGTAGTAAGGAAGTCGTAAATATGCTTTTGTAGAAGCTCAGAATCCCTTAAGGCCGACTTGTCATTAGTAAATACAGTTTTAGCATCGTGCCTTTCATCAGTTTTATGGTAGATGATATTGTTGATTATCAAACTGGCTTTTACCTCATTGATAAGCTTGCTACATTTCGAGATAAATTCTTCAGGGTTTTTTCTAAGTAGCAGGAATTTTTCTTCTTTAATAGATTTTAAAATTTCTACTATGGTTCTTCTGGTAAGATTGGAATGGACTTCTATTTCCCCTACAATGTCGTATAATGTATGAGTGTAAAGATCATTCTTCAATTTTAGATATTCCCTGTTGGATTCTTTTACAAGATTGCCTTCCTCCATTTCTTTTTTGGTGCCATCCTGTAGTTCACCAGTTTTTACCTCGTAGATTCTATCGCCGATATTAAGCTGAGCATTAATCTTGATCTTACTATCTTCTATAAGTTTTTCGGTATCAAATTGAACCTCATATATGGTTTTGAGATTAATCTTTTCCCAAAGCTCCTGAAACTCTTTTTTGCTGAAATTCTTATTGGGATTTAGAACGACGGTTTTTCTTTCATCCTCAGGTTTGAATTCTTCCCCGGTGTAAACAGTTTTCAATAATTTGTTGACTGCTTCTTTATATGGTTTTAACTGATCTGGGACCGGTACTTCTTCTTTTTCAATTCTTTCACGGCCTTCCTCGGTAATTTTATCATCTATATCAATAATCCCTTCCGCAAATAAAATTTTATTTAAGTGTTTAGCCTCCACCTCAGTAATTCGATGCTCTTCTTCTTTTTCATTGGAGACTAGTTTTCCGGTAAAGAATTTAACTTCTGCTTTTTGAGGTCTGTCTTTAAGAGTGTCGGCAATTTCTTTTTGCAATCCTTTGGCGAAGGCTTCGTAGCTTTCCGAAGCAATTACCGTTAACTTATTGATCTCATGAACCTGGTCTCCAACCATGTCATAATCCAGGCGAGTACCATTTTTATTCACACTTAAACGCATTCCACGCCCTACTTCCTGTCTACGTCTTGTAAGACTGCCGCTTTCTGGATTTTTAAGGGCACAAATTTGGAACACATTAGGATTATCCCAACCTTCTTTTAAAGCAGAGTGGGAGAATATGAATCGAGTAGGTTCTTCAAAACTTAAAAGTCTCTCCTTATCCTTCATGATAAGATCATAAGCACTAATATCATCTGAATCTTCTGAACCTCTCTTTACCTTGGGATCTGTTAGCCTGTTCTTTTTATCAATAGAGAAATATCCCTGGTGAACTTCATCTGCATCATCACGCTGAAGGTATTCTTCATACTTGGTTGACATATAGCCTTTATGAATTTTAGAAGGATCGGTATCCCTTAAATAATCGTTATAATCCTGTTGGAAAAGGTCGAGAAACTCACTCCGTACCTTATTATATTCTTCTTCAAAAATCCTGGCGTATTCTCCTAGAGCCTGTTCGCCATCTTCATCATACACCCTATATTTTTCTACCGTATCTATAAAGAACAGGGATAATACCTTAATTCCTTTTTGATACAGTTGCTTTTCCTTCTGTAAATGGGACATGATACATTCCCGAATCTGTACTCTCCTAAAGGCATTTTCATCCTTATCATTCAGAATGTCTCCTGGGTAAATATCCTTGCCTCCAACTACTATCTTATTGAGATAACCATTGATCTCTGTGATGGTCTGGTTTTTATAGGCTGGCATATTACCGGAATGCTCATATAAATTGAAACCTTCTTCAACCTTTCTTCTTTCTTTTTTAATAGAGCCAGAAGTAGTTCTCTTCTCAAATTCAATTACAGCATAAGGTGGTTTAGAGGTACTTAAGCTAATCTGTTCCAGGTACAGATACCCTGAAGTTCCTGTAGAGCCTTTTAAATTAATCCCCTTAACCTGAATTTTCTTTACCAAACGTCGGTTATAAGCATCCAAAGCATCTAAGCGATAGATCTTATTATATTCTACTTTATGAGTAGCAGAATAACGGATAGTAAACAAAGGATTAAAATCCTGCATACTTTCCAGCGTTTTCTTACCATCTACAGATTGGGGTTCATCTATTATAAGGATAGGATTCGTCTGAGATATGATCTCAATAGGCTTTCTGGTACCAAATTGATCCAACTCCTGGTAAATCCTCCTGGCATCTTTTCCTCTGGCATTAAAGGCCTGAGTATTAATGATCATAACACTAATCCTGCTATCTGAAGCAAAATTCTCTATGTCCTGGGGTTGACTGGAATTATATATAAAAGGGTTGATCTTATGACCATAAAGCTCCTGAAAATGTTCCTGAGTTACCTCGAATGATTTGTAGACTCCTTCACGGATAGCTATACTAGGAACGATCACTATAAATTTACTCCAACCATACTTTTTGTGAAGTTCATACATGGTACGAATGTAAGTGTAGGTCTTACCAGTACCTGTCTCCATCTCAATGGTTAGGTTGTAGCCAAGTTTTACTCCTTTAGGTCGCTCAATCTTCTGGCTTTCGTGAAGATCATTTTCTTTCTGAACCTTTTGAATGTTCTTTAGAACCTGATTTTCTGAAATAGCCACATGACTATTTCGGTACCCGATATCTTCCAGAACTTCTCCTTCAAATACTGAAGTTTGGGTGCCTCCAGCTGCTGCTAATTTTGCCTTTTTTAGAATATCCTTACTTCTTTCTAAAGTAAAGCGATTTGTTTTTAAAGGCTGACCCTGAAAGCATTCTACTACTGCTTCAACTGCCTGAACCTGAAAATCCTGTTCTTTAAATTGTAACTTCATCTTAAATCACTTTCATTTCAGTTTCTGGACTCAACTGTTTAAGCAGTTGCTTTACATTGGTTTTGGCCGTATCATTTTTAAATCCACTATCCTTAAAAACTATTCTAAGTGGTGAATCATTAGCTATTTCCTTAGCAAACTCTTCATCGATACCTTTATCAAAGCAGGCATAAAGTGAGTTTTCGGCCACCTTGAATACTTCTTTCCCTTTAATATCTATACGTTCGATCTTTAAAGAAAGTGGTAGTCCCCAGTCGATCATTACCTGGGCAAGAAGATCATCTGAAGTTCTGTCTGGTTTTACATTATCTGCAAAAGCATCCAATTGTCCCTGGTCATATTCTTGAGGTTTATAGTAGACATCCTGCATATTGCTTTCATCCAGGCGGTAGACTCTAAATCCATAGTCAATATCTGCTTTTGTTTCCTCTTTAATTTTTTTGGCTGCTCTACGAATACGCTCTTTGCCTATTTCGCAGATACTATTATAACCTTCTTTAAATGCGTCACTTTTATCATCAGTTGGTTCAGGAATTTGAACCTGAATATATTTTCTCCGGAAATTGTCCTCTGAATTTGCTTTTAAAACTGCTTGTGCAGAAGATGCAGATCCTGAAAAGAAATCAAGTAGTATGTCGTTCTCGTTTGAACCGATTTTTAGAAGATTATATATCAAATTCGTGGGTTTTGGATTAGAGAATATTCCTGTTCTATTAAATAGGTCCTTTGCTTCATTAGAAGCATGAGTATTTAGAATTCCCTGAATGATATTTTTGTATGGGGAACTTCTTTTCTTTGGGTTTCCTTCATTATCCACATTCAAATAGATTTTATAATAAACTCCCCAACCACAGTCTTTTGAAGAGGATTCTTGAACCTCAATAAAGCCATTGTTTAATCCCCACTCCAATTTCTTTTTACCCCATTTCCATCTCCAACCATCATTTAATTTCTTAGTTCTTCCATTTGGAAATGCTAACCCACCGTTTGGAGTAGGTATGCCATAGTCAAGAGATTCATGATAACCAAGCGTTCCTCTATCAAGATTGTCATAGTAAAAAGGCCCTCTTTCCTCGTAGTACTCATCTTTATATTTGTAACGAGCATTATCATGGGCATCTTCATCTTGGTTGAAGGCAAGAGAAGTAATTTCTTTTGAGTAAATAATTACATATTCCGTTATGGTAGCGATATTCTTAGCATCAGAAGAACCTGTTTTCTTTTGCCAAATTAATTCAGCCACAAAATTTCTTTCTCCAAAAATTTCATCACAGATTTTACGAAGATTGTGATTTTCGTTTTCATCAATTGAAACAAATACAGCTCCATCCTGAGTAAGAAGGTTTCTAGCTAATTTCAATCTAGAATACATCATGCTAAGCCAATCAGAGTGATAACGTCCAGCAGTGTCCGGATTAGTTATTAATCGATTTTTATATTCATCTGTTTGGCCGCTCTCTAGAAGTTCTTTTTCTTCATCTTTGCTGAAATTGTCTTTATAAATAAAATCTTTCCCAGTGTTGTAAGGAGGATCTATGTAGATCATTTTGATTTTATTCAAATAGCTTTCCTGGAGAAGTTTAAGAACTTCGAGATTATCCCCTTCTATGTAGAGATTCTCAGTATTGTCAAAGTCAACAGAATCTTCCCTTACTGGTCGTAAGGTTTTTGTGGTAGGTAAATTTGCAGTTACGATAGCCTCTCTTTTTCCAGGCCATTCTAAACGATATCTTTCTTTATTGCCTTCCACAACAGAATCACTTAATTCCTGTTTGAGGAGATCGAAATCTATGGCCTTGCCTTTGCTGCTTTCAGTTACGCAGTTCGGAAATAAAGCGGCAATTTTTTCAATATTTTCATTTACAAGATCAGGAGATGCAAGGTCAAGTTTTTCCAGGCTCATATAGCAGGTTGATTAGTACAGGATTATATTCCAGAAATGCCGGGTAGGGTAGGGCATTCCAATTCACACAATTTTAAGGTTAATTTAGGACTTCTGCAATTCTATTTATATAGATGTAAATCTGTTACATAGTAATGAATAAACAACTAGAAAAAAAAGCAGAAAAGGTTAGAAGATAAGCTAAATGTAGGTTTTTTCTTAATTAAGGTTCATTTCAATATATTTACCTTCCGGAACCCTACTTCCAGAATAAGATATTTCTAAGTGATCTATTTTATCATCCAAACATTTTTTGGCTAGGCTTTTTTAAGCCTTATTTAGATTCAGGGTAAAATCACGATGCCTGAATTTTCATTTACAATTAGAAATTATAAGGTATGGCAGATATACGTTTATACAGTGTTAATGGTGTAAGAGCAGAGGCAAAAGCTCCAGTAGATTTTAAATTAGAAAGAGAAATTCAAAAGCTGTGCGAAGCCAATCTGGATATTTTCTTTGGAGTGCGTTTTCTTGCATCTGAATATTACACCGGAATCAAACATAAGGGTAAAATTGATAGTCTGGGAATAGATGAAAATAACTGTCCCGTTATTATAGAATACAAGTTAGATAGTAAGGAGAACGTAATTAATCAGGGACTTTTTTATCTGGATTGGCTAATGGATCATCAGGCTAATTTTGAAATGCTTTGCATGAAAAAGTTAGGCAAGAAAACAGATGTGGATTGGACTAACCCCAGACTATTATGTATAGCAAAGGATTTTACCAGATATGATGATTACGCTATCGGCCAAATAAATAGAAATATTGAGTTAGTACGGTACCGGTATTTTGAAGGACATAGTGTGATTTTTGAACTTGCTGGAACATCTCAAAAGCAGGAAAAGTATAAAGCTGCAGGTGAAGGTGTGACCAAATACAGAAATATGGATGATGCTATTAATGCAGCATCAGAAGATCTTATAGAGTTATACGAAGCGCTAGAGGATTTTATTACCTCCTTGGGGGATGATGTTCTAAAGAAGGAACTTAAATATTACCACGCATATTCCAGGATTAAGAATTTTGTTTGCACGGAGATCAGAACCAAGAAAAAGGAAATCCTTCTTTATTTAAAAGTAGATTTTCAATCTATTGATATAAGCGGAGTGAAAATCCGTGATGTTTCAGAAATTGGTCATTACGGCACTGGTGATACTGAAGTAACCATTAAAACTCTTACCGATCTTGAAAAGGTAAAACCTTTAATTGAGGAGTCCTATAATATGAGTTAATCATTTATAGATAAAAAGTAATTAGGACATTTTTACAACGGCTCTCCATAATTCTTATTTCTACCAGACTGGAACCTGTCCTTAATTTGGGACAGTGCCTTAGAATTTTGATCATTTTTTATTTCATCCGCTTTAATCATCCAGTTTTGAGCACAGGCTTTCCAATTAGTGATCGGATTTTTTCCATTCAATTTCCAGCCTATGGATTCGTAAAAATTGTAAAATTTTCTAGCTTCCAAAGAACCTCTTTTTTCAGATTTAAAATAAGTTATAACTACTTGTTCATTTTCTGGACAGGATTGTTTAAAAGAGTTTAATATCCGTTTATTAATATGTTTATTAAAAGAGACCATTTTTTGAACAGGTAGTTGTTCAGTTTCTGAACTAATCCTGTCCATTTTTTGAATAATTGGAGTATCAAATCTGAACATTTCCACAAGTGATCCATTTTTGGGACTAGTGGAAGGATGGTATTGCAAATACCCCCACAATTTAAGTTCCTGAAGCAGTTTGTGATAAGTAGTCCTGGAGCGTATTTTGGCTATTGCCATCACTTGTTTACTGTTTATCATAATTGTTTTCGGAAAGTGTTTCTGATTCCAAAGCTCAAAGAATGCCAGGTATAAACTGCGATGTGAAGGCGATATCCTATCATCCTTATAAAATTTCCTTAAAACTCCATTTAGATGAAGTATATAATTGACTGGTTTCATTTCTTAATGCTTTCAGATTTATAAATCGCCTTTGCCTCCCTATAAATTTTCTGAAAATTCAGCTCCATATCTTTTGATGAAAATTCATGCTTTGGAACGGGTAATTCTTTTGACCAGTTCGGGGATGAAAATTTCACCTTCCGGTCTTTTCCATCGGCGAAACTTACGAACTCCCCAGGTTTCAATCGGAAGAAAACATCGGCCCTGATTTTAGCGACTTCCCGTTCACTTTTGGTGGTGCGGGTATCGAAATTTAGGTTATCACTTTTGCTAACACTGATACTTTTTCGCTTGACGATCTCAAAGAAACTCTCGTAGTATTTCGCGGTATCGGGGTCATTCACCTTTCCAAAAAACTGATAGGATAAATTGCTTAGGATCGCTTTTCCTGCCTCTCTGCCATAGAGAATATCATTCTGTATTTTATCCTGAATAACGTACACAGTAGCTATATTATAGCTTCTAAGAGTAGCAGGTATACGATGCATGTTGAGTAAACGGATCGTGGAGGCTTCCTCCATGAGGATAAAAGATCCAAGCCGGTCATGTACACTCATCTGTTTGGTAATACTGTGAATAATGGTTGCTACAATAGGAGAGTAGGCCGATTCAAATTTAGGATTGTTTACCACAGAGATTACTCCCGGATTATTCGCATTATTGATGTCTAAAGGAATCTTATCATCGGACAACGCCATAAAGATTCGCTGCGTACTTATTTTTTTGAACGCATTAGAGAGTGTACTTTTTACCGAGGCGGTCTGTTTTTCAGAATCCACGCCATTTATAAAGGCATTGGCCATCGCCCGGGAATTAAGGTTTGAACTTAGAAACTCTGCTAATTCATAAGTTGTTAATTGTTGAAATAATGCAATGAGATGAGGCAGGGTACAATAGCCGGGATGATCGGTTTTAAGCTTCCATATCAGGCCTCCGATAATTCCTTCCGCGGCATCGTTAAAAAACTTGGAACTCCCCGAAGAACTACTTTCTTTCTTCTCTAGTAGATTTTCCAGTAATACCCGAGAAATCTCATTGACGCTCTCTTCATCCTGCATATAGCGAGGGGCTATAGGATTCACTTTATGGTAGATCCTGTCAAAGGAAATAAGGTAGAAAGGCATGTTACTTTCCTTGAATAGAGGATAGGCAATCCTGGAGAGTTCAAAGTTCTTATAGTCATGGATAATTCCACAAAAAGTTCGCTGGCTAAAGTATTTTAGAAACTGAGCCACAACACTTTCTGTTTTTCCACTACCTGCCGCTCCAATGATGGAGATCCCGCGGCGGACATCTTTGATTTTGACGGAGCCGGATGATAGCGGCATGCGGAAGGTATATTGCCTGGTTGATTTATCCTTCTCCATTTTGAGTAGCCATTCATTTAGTAAGACATTCATGGCTATAAGGGGAATAAAGTATCGAATAGCCAGCACTCCGAATAGATCAAAATGAATACCTGAAGGAAAGCTGATAAAAATCAGCAAAAAGATAAATAGAAAGTTGATGATAAAACCCCAGGAGGTGTTTTTCAAGCTATAGTAAAATAGGCCACCCATGGCAGCATTTAAAAACAGGATCAACAATAAATTAGCATTCATAATACATAAGTTTAATAACCAATAGAGCTTGCCTTGACGCTAGCTTCGATGATTTTTTTGAGTTGTTTGTAAGCAAAGCCCACTTTATTTTGAGGGAGATGTAATACAGGAAGTTGTAGTCCTGTTTGACGGATCATTTTAAAAGCAATCTTTTTCTCATTGATACCGAGTTTGCCTAAGGATAGAAAGTACTGTTTGGGATCTTTTGTAAGCATTTTCTTGGCCGCATAGCTTTCCACATAGTTTCGGTTATACTGAAATAGCCTGTCAAACGCTTTTTCAGAATTTTGAATAAACCGGTCCCGCTCAAAACCCCTCTTGACCATTTTACCATGCATTTTCACTTCTGAAGCTTTGTATTTGCTACCCGGGGAAAGGCTATACGAATTAGATGCGTCTTTTCGACTAACAATGATATGGATGTGGCTCTGGGAGCCTTCTTTCTTCATGCCCGGTTCCACTACCTGTCCACGAATTTTATAGGGAGCCTCCCGGACCAGTTTTCGGATGTCCTTTTCAATTTGCAAAGCATTTCCGAGGACTTCACCGCGCTCCACTTTCCGAAGCTCATTTTTTAAGTGCGCTATTTGATTGCTGTAGGGCTTATTTTCCCGAATGGCTATATCATTACTTTTATAGGTCCGCTCATGTTCCAGTTTGGCGAAATATTTAATATCATCCACATTGATAGGTTTGCCATTGATTTCCCGATGGAAGGAGCTGGCATATTCTTTCATGGCTTCCCGGACAAAAGCACGAAGTTTTTCCGGGTTGTTGTGAATATGTTTTAATTCGTACTGGCTGGGGTTGATGGTGATGGAGTAATACTTGGGCTCTTTGAGTTTTAACTTGGCCGTGTTTCCATCGATCTCCTTAATAACTTGGTAGGGCTTAATTTTATCCTCATACTGATTAAAAAAATATTCTTTATCCAGCGGATCCTTTCCCTGGTTTTCCTTTTCCAGGTAATTCACGAAATCACCTGCGCTTTGGGAAAAAGCCCCACCTAGTTTCTGAGGAGTGATGGTGATATACATGTAATATTCTTCTTAGGTTCTTCGTTTTAGAGCCACTTTGAATTGCTCGAATTCTGTCCGTGGGATATTTAGTTTCAGGTAATCTGAGCCGAATGCGTTCCCCTTTACTTCCACATGTTCCAGTAGGTATTCCAAATCTTTCAAGGTGGATTTCAGAACATCCTCCAGTCGTGAGATTTCCAATGCCAATTGTTGCTGGGTTTTATCTTCAGCAGGGGGCATCTTTTTCTTTTCCATTTTTGCAGGTTTGGAAATGGAACGTTCTTCTAAGAGTAAATTCAACATGAGCAGTCCGGGTTTGGTTTGAGTCTTTTCAATATTTTTAAGGATGGCTATCACGGCATCGATCCTTTTTTTAATGAGCTGTTCCAGACTTACTTTGGAAGGCACCAGAGTTTCAAAAGGGGAGAGGTTATTTTTCTCAAAAAAGTCCAGCATCAGGTCCAAAGTTTCCGATTGATTGCTGTTATTTTTCTTAGAGAAATCCCGAAACCGTTCTGCAGTTTTTAAGGATAGCTGAAGTCTTGATTTCACGGTCATGGATACTATTTTTATAAATACTGGTTATAGCTTGCTTGATTTTACTGGTCTTTTTAGAGAGGTGTATCCACTAGGGTGGATATCATCGCCATTTCACTAATTCGAAAAGCCTTATACCATGGGGCTTTCAGAATTCCATCAATCGTATAACACCGCCTCGCGTGTTACCGTCTTGCTCTTCGATTTCGTCCCGCCTGCGGGACAAAATTTTTAGACAAGTTGGTTTGCACCAACTGCTTTTTTTAAGATTTAAAAAATCCATGTATCATTTTTTGGGTATGCTAAAAGGAAGATCAAATCACCCGGATTTCTGAAGCTATACCTTTCAGAAAGTCACCACTTTAAGTTAGTATTTCAGCCTGTTCCAGTCAACTGAAATTTTCATAGGATCTGGTGCCAATTGGATCGATTTGAACTAAAAATCTCCTTTTGTGTCAATTTTAAAATTTCGCGATAGCAGATTTTCAAATTTTTCGGACAGAAAGTGATCAAAAATTGATTGCCTCAGAGGAGTCATAAAAAATATAAAAAGAAAAAAGGTGATCTATTAAGACCACCTTTTAAAGTAAGGGACAAAAAAGGATCATAGCATTCCTTCATCAGCAAAGGAATAGTAGTCTCCATCCGGGGTTAAAATCAGGTGATCGAGGAGTTTGATATCAAAATACTGGCAGGCAGTTTGAATTTTTTGAGTGATTTTCTGGTCTGCTGTACTTGGACGAAGTGTTCCTGATGGGTGGTTATGACCAAGTATGACAGAAACCGTTAAGCTTTTGAGTATAACAGCAAACAAAATACGAATGTCGACCAGGGTCCCGGTGATTCCGCCTTTGGAAACCTCATAGATGCCTTTTACTTTATTGGCATTGTTCAGCAAGATGACTTTAAAACATTCCTGCAGTCCGATCTGGTCTTTATCCCAGTTATTAAACAGGATAGTAGCGGCGCTCTCAGAGGAAGTAATTTTCGGAGCCTGATTGATTTTAAAATTCCCCTGATATCTTATGGATATTTCATTAACTTTAGTTTTCATAAACATAATTTTTAGATGTCAATTGTTTAGAAGTTAAATAGAGGGCGTAACGAGCAGTCACCGCCCTCTATCTTTTTAAGATCCTGGTTCATTCTTAGAACCCGCATTTCCTAAAAGAAGAATTTCATTGGCTACTATTTCGGTAACATATTTTTTTTCCCCTTCGGTAGTCTCGTAGGATCGAGAGGTTAATTTTCCCTCAATAGCAATTTCTTTTCCTTTGCCTACGTATTGTTCTACGATCTCGGCAGTTTTACCCCAGGCTACGATATTGTGCCACTGGGTATTTTGGACTTTCTCGCCTTGCGAGTTTTTAAAGAATTCGTTGGTAGCAATGGAGAAGGAAGCTACTATTTTGCCATTTTCTAGATTTCTAACTTCGGGAGCATTTCCCACATTTCCGATTAATTGAACTTTGTTTCTGATAGTACTCATAACGTTTAGTATTATGGCCTGTAGACAGACCTGATTAATAAAAATTGATTTACTTTTTATATCCGGAGCTTTTCCTTTTTGATTTTTTCTTCTGATTGCAGATATGTTTCTACTAAGTGATCTCATGATATTCTTATTTGATTTACTTCTTACAGAGCCGTATGCTTATTCCTTTTTTGATGCAGGTACCGTTTCAGGATATAGAATTAGAGAGGGATTATAAAAGGGAGGGTGCAACCGACCGGCTTATGCAGCCCGGCTAACTTCTATATCCTGGTATTTCGCATATAGAAAAAGGAAAGCCTACCGGGCGATTAGAAGTTGAGAAATGGAAAGATGAGAATATAAGAGTTGGCTAAAAACAGAATACTACTGCAAGATGTTCAGATTAACGATAGAAACAATTTAAAACCGGATCTACATTATCGACGAATATCCCTATAAGGATTAATTTTCATAACCCTCTATTGTATCTTCAAATCCTTGCTTAGGATGACACGATTGGAATCCGGAACCAGCGAACTTCTTTGAAAATCTTCGATCTGAAATGATGCGTTTCGATTTTTCTTCGGGTTAGCATTTATGGAAATCGAAGTTTTTAAAGGTGTTCAAGATCTTTTGAGAGAAGCGTTTTTCCCGGAATGCAGCTTTCGCGCAATGAAGCGGAAATGGGCTGAGCGGATATTCAATATGTATCGCTAAGAAAAGTAAGTAAGGGAAAATAGTATGCTATTAATCAATTTTTTAGGCCAGCGTTATATGCAATTGAATCGAAAATGAAATTAATAAATCTCTTCAAAATCACAGTATAGTGTGATTTTTAACCGGGAATTATATGATTTGAATAAAAATACAATGTAATTCACATTAAAGTGTGGAAATTAATGTATTTTTGATTTTGTTTTTAAATTTGTAATTATATTTCACAGTATAATGTGGGTTCAAAGAGAAAAATAATAAAATATTTATGACAGCGATCCAACAGATTGGTCAAATAATTCAAGATCGGCGCGATCATATGCGCATCACCCAGAAACAATTAGCTGATATGGCCAATATCGGGATCAATACATTATATAAAATCGAGACTGGGCAGGCCAATCCTACCCTCGAATCCTTACAGAAGATAACAGATATTCTGGGCTTAGAAATCACATTGCAGGTTAAAAAAATTTAAGTTTTAAATGCGACAAGCCAAGGTACTCTATAAAGGGAAAGAAGCTGGAATTTTGGAACAGCATAATGATGGAAGCTTTAGCTTCCGGTATCTCGATACATGGTTGGCAGATCCGGGAAATCCTTCCATAAGTCTTACACTGCCCAGATCCCAACCGGAATATCAATCGGACTTTCTATTCCCTTTCTTTTATAATATGCTTCCAGAAGGGACCAATCGCCAAACAGTATGTAAGGCCAATAGATTAGATTCAAATGATTATTTTGGTATCCTTATAACCACTGCTCGTTATGATACAGTTGGGGCGGTCACTGTAAAAAAAATAAAGGACTAGAATGAAAATAGACCATTGCCCTGGAACCTTGGCAGAAGGATATCAGACTTACAACAGGACATGTCTAAATCGTGTATTTGATGGTCGCAAGGTTTCTCATTTGCTACCCTATGATGCACCGAACTCGAACCAGCAAACCGATGAACTTTTTGAAGAGAATCAAAGACGCATCTCTATATCAGGAGTACAGGAAAAATTTTCCGTTCTCCTAGAGAAAAATAAGCTTCGTCTTATCAAAGAAAGGGAACAGGGGACCTATATCCTTAAACCGATTCCCCATGCAGGGAAGAGGCGTGATCAAATGCCCGCCAATGAGCATCTAACTATGCAGATCGCCCGGCAGGTATATAATATTGAAACTGCCGAAAATGCGCTTATATTTTTTAAAAATGAAGCTCCAGCATATATAACCAAACGATTTGATGTAAATCCTGACGGCTCGAAGAAAGCTAAGGAGGATTTTGCAAGCCTTGCCGGCAAAACTCCTCAGACTCACGGTGAACATTATAAATACGAAGGAAATTATCTGGACTTATTTCATCTAATGAAAAAATTTCTCCCGGCCTATCGTATAGAAACTCCAAAACTATTTAAGCTGCTCGTATTTAATTACCTCTTTTCAAATGGTGATGCCCATTTAAAAAATTTCGCTATCCTGGAAACTCCCATGGGGGATCATCGGCTAAGCCCAGCCTATGATTTACTCAACACCCGAATTCATGTGGATGATAGTGAATTTGCTCTGAATGGAGGACTTATTCCTAAAAAGATGGCTCAAACAACTGTTGCAGGACAATTCAAGATTCTGGCAGAGCAGGTTGAATTAAAGCCTAAACAACTGAACCAGATTATGGAAACCATGCTGGATAATTCGGAAGAAATTATTCGATTATCTGAAGCTTCCTTTTTAGAGGAATCCACTAAGAGAAATTACATACAGGATTATCAGTATCGTTTAAAGCAATTGCAAAAATTTCATGCTTAGCTCAGGTTCATAAGCTTTAATTTTTATTTTGAGCTCCAGCCGAACATGTCAGAAGCCAATTCGCAATTCGCAATTCGCGAATCGCGAATTGATAAAACATCATTGTTTTGTATCCAAGTGGTAACTGAATTAACTAAATAGGTGAACCCATGTTTCTGTTTATGCTCCAATACATTCAGTGAGTTTATTTTTAGACCGCGCTCTGCGAGTATACACGTGCCCTCTATTTTAAGATTTATCTTTCACTTTAAGCCCGACTACCTTCTATATCCTGGTATTTTTTATGTAGAAAAAAGGAAAGCATTCTATGCACTTAGAATTTAAAAAGAAAATTTAAGCGAATTAGTAGCGGGCTAAAATCAGAATATTTGGAATGGTGGAGAGTGGGCATTTATCCTGGCAAAGTTCCTTTGAGGGTGAGGTATGCATTTAATATTGTCTCTGTTTGTCCTAAATAATGGGAAATTGAATCAGTGAAGTTTAATTAAAATCCCGAGTTAATAATCGTTTACGATCTATATTGAACTGGCAAATGAGGATACGAATCTTGAGGGTATTCAGAATTTTTAAAGGAAGTGCTTTTCCTTGAATGATGTTATACACAAACTTAGGGGTAGCAATTACCTAATTTGAGAATTTCTTATCTTCCCCTGCGATGAAAAAGCTGTATAATCGAATCCCATACCTTCTAAGCGTTGTTATAGTTGCCATAATAGGGATTCAAATTATTTGGAGTTATACAGAGTATCAGAAAAACACTATGGAATTTAAAAGTGATATTCAAAAAGCCCTGGATGTTGCTATTGATAATTACTTCATAGATTTCGCAAAAGACAATTCTGTTTCATTAAGGGTCAACAACGCAGGAGATTTCAATTCTGAAAAAATCACAATTAAAGGTCAGAATAGACAAATTATCGATAAAATTAACGGTGATAGTTTAAGCTCTGCTTCGATCCCTAAGGCTTCTGATAGTCTCAAAATGTTAAATAATATTAGGGATATTTATATATCCATCAATGAAGATTCTATCAATTTTACAAAATTAAAAGGCTTATTAAATTCGGAACTGGATAGGAAAAATTATGATATTTCCTATAAGTTGAATCACCTTAAGAATGATTCAATTTATGCGAGTTCTAGGACTGAAAATTTTACTTCTGGGGATTTTACGGTGCAAGGCAAATCTACCTATTTGAAATCACGGGAAAGTATTGAATTGTTATTTCCGAACGCTATTATAATAATTTTGAAAAAAAGTCTTTTCAGTATAGTAATTTCTTTACTGTTGATGGTTTGTATCCTATTTGCTTTATTTTATATGCAATGGGTTATCAAGCAACAAAAGCAACTTTCAGAAATCAAAGATGACTTAATCAGCAATATCACCCATGAATTTAAAACACCTATATCCACGATTGGGGCAGCTTTAGAGAGTATACGATATTTTAATACCAATAATGATATCGAAAAGACAAATAGATATCTTGACTATTCTGATCAACAATTAAAAAAACTGGAGACTATGGTAGATCAGCTTATGGATACCGCTCTTTTAAAAACTGAAAATTGGATTCTTGAAAAGCGACAGGTAAATATTCATAATTGGGCTGCAGAAATCATAGACAATTATAAAATGAACGCCCAAAAAAAAGCAATTCTTTTAAATATTTCTAAAGATTCTAAAAGCGAAGCATATATTGAACCTTTTCATTTGGGAAACTGCCTCGGTGCACTTATCGATAATGCTGTAAAATACGGAGGTGATAAAATTGAAATTTTAATTGATAATGGTGAGTCTTTAACCCTTCAAGTTATTGACGAACCTGGTCATTTGACGAAAAATCAGTCCGAGAAAATTTTCGATAAATTCTATCGTGTTCCCCAAGGGAATTTACATAATGTAAAGGGTTATGGAGTGGGGCTTTATTATGTAAAAAAGATAGCGGAAAAACATGGTGGAACAGCTGAAGTAATTTTAAAAAACAATTCCACATCATTTATTATCTCTGTACCTAATGAATAAAACGAGACTTTTATTAGTGGAAGATGAGATCACCCTGGCCCAGATTATTAAGGAAAGTCTGGAAACTAGAGATTTCATTGTGTTTCATTCTCGCGATGGAAATGAAGCATTGCGGATATATGAAGCAAACTCTATTGATATTATTGTAACAGATATTATGATGCCCGTAAAGGATGGGCTTACTTTAGCAAAAGAGATAAGGAAGAATGACCAAAAAACACCCATCATCTTTCTTACTGCTAAGTCTCAGCCACAAGATGTGGTAACGGGGTTCGAATCAGGTGGCAACGATTACCTCAAGAAGCCTTTTAGTATCGAAGAACTCATTGTTAGAGTTAAAAATCTTATGAATTATAATCGCTCCATCAAAACCGAAGATAGATTGCAATTGGGGCAATACCAGTTCAATCCGAAAAATCAAACCTTACAATATAAAAATGAAAAGGTTGTAACCCTATCAGGACGAGAAAATCAGTTGCTTTTATTGTTAACAGAGAATAAAAATAAGATAGTCGAACGGGATACGGTTTTAGATTTAATGTGGCCGAATAATGATTTTTATGCTTCGAGAAGTATGGATGTCTTTATCAGTAAACTCAGGAAATTGTTGATTAAGGATAAAGAGGTAAAGATTCTTAATGTAAGAGGGGTCGGTTATAAATTGACGGTTTAAATTAAAATCTGTACTTCAACTTTAACAGAGCATATGCTGGAACTAGATTAATTCTCCTTTGGTAGGATTTAAAAGAACTGATTCGTTGTATCAAATATTCCTTTTCATCCAACAGGTTATTTAAAGTAAGGCTTGCAGACCATCTTTTTTCCTTCGGCTCGAAAAGTATTTCGGCATTTGAAAAAAAGTATTCTTCATTATTTTGAAAGTAAAATTCATTATTAAGATTGACCTTAAGTGACTGACCCAATTTCGTTTCAAAATCTGCAAATACTTTGGTAGTGGTGAATTCGTTGGAGTTGGGGCCTACTTCCGACTTGGAAAATCGGTATTGAACTCCGCTTGAAAAATTTAGCCATTTATCAAAGTAAGAGCTGACAGAAAAGGAATAAGTACCCGAATAATTCTTAAGACTTAATTCTTCGGTTTGATCTAAAAATAGGGGGGATCTGATAAAACTTTGATTAGTATCTGAATTAGTTGCCAGCTGAAGGGTGCTGAAATAATTAGTAAATGCTAAATTGGCAAGAGTGGTATGTCCTTTGGAGGTAGGCAGCAGACTATTAAAAATAAAATTTTCGTTTGCAAAAGTATTCGATGCGTAACCGTCATGGATTACCGTATGCAAAAGAGAGCTATTTATGGAAAATCCTTTAAGATCATTATACAGGCTGTAGTTTAGAGAAAAAATTGAATTTTTCAATTTGGTGATTTCGTCCGATCCGCTATTAAAACTTTGATAAGAAGTTATGGCATATGCAGGTAACAAAAATTTCAGCCCTGGTAATTCTTCTTTGTAAGTATAACTTAATCGAATAACCCCATACTGCTTAAGTTTATGCCTGAAAGTGAAGTTGCTATTATTTAACAAATAGTTCTTATTATTAAACCAACGCTCTTTTAAAGCCAAACTACCTTTCAAATAACTATCATTCTTCAATTTATATTTTAAAGAATTACTGAACCCTATAAAAGAATCATTGATCTCTAAATTGTTACTATAGCCTTCAAAATTTGGTTGAGTTTCCGTAAAGAGCCTGCTATTAGCTGACTCCGTTTCATTATGGACCTGTAATTGTAAGTCGTTTTCCCACTTGTTGTATTTTGAAATTAGGGTACTCTGAAGGCCATAATAAGTAAATCTATTTCCAACTTTTTGATAAAAGGAATTCTCCTGAACCGGAAATAGATCACGCAAACCTGGATAAATTATTTGCGCTATTTCATTAGAGTTCCCATAACCAAAATAAAGGTAGTTATACAGACCACTTGTTTTTGATAATAAATAGGAGTGCTCTAAATGATTATAAAAAGTTTCCGATGTAATTTCATTATTCTGAGAAATTTCCTGATCGCTTAAAATTATCGAATTAGATGCTTCGTGAGGATTTGAGTAATAACTAACCGTATTGCTAAAGTAATTTTTCGCATCTGGAGAAAATTTAAATTCAATTTCTGAGGAAGCAATCCTGTTTTTATTCGCGTAAGTACTGGTTTCAAAAAATGAAGAACGACTGTTGCCTGTAAAATATTCAGTCAAAGCCTGGTAGTCCTGACTAGTTTTATCTGCTATTATATTGACATCACCCCTTAAGGTTAATTTCTCATTGAATTTGGTAGATGCTCCTAGGGAGTGGAGCATGGAGTTATTAAAAACACTTCTGGAATTGAAAACATCTTCTTCTTGCTGGTCAATAGAAAATATTGTAAAAGGCTTTTTTTCGATTTTCTGAAACATTTGAGATAGATCAATGATTGTTTGCTCGCTTTGCAATAATCGCGATCCTTTATCTCCGATATTATTAAAATTACTAAACTCCAGAAATTTTATTTTCTTTCTTAATAGCCCCAGAGTCATAGCTGCTTCATAGCGATCTTTAAGGCCATATCCTCCGGAAACATTTCCAAATAGAACATAGTTGTACTCGTCTTTGAGCTTTAGGTTTAAAGCGACTTTTTCTGAATTTGATAACTGTTTAAATATGGGATTCTCTTCGTAGTTATCTAAAATCTGTACTTCTTCCAGAGTCTTGGCGTCCAGGTTTTTGGATAAAACCTTGTAATTATCATCAAGTAAATTCTCGCCTTCTATTAATAAGCTTTCAATTGGTTTTCCATGTGCCTTGATACTTCCGTCTTCTAAAACCTCAATTCCAGGTAATCTTTTTAGGATGTCTTCCACTGTTTGCTCATTATCCGTGGTGTATTGTGAAACACGAATAAAGGTAGTGTCAGAACTAATTCTGATTTTTTGATGACCTTCCACAAGTACCTCCTTTAGAAACTCTGTTTTTTCCTCGAGGATGAAGTCAATATCATGTATGACTAATTCCTTTTCGATATGTAGTTCTCTTTTTTGGGATGTATATCCCAGACTGGAAGCCTCTATTATTATAGGATTATCATCACTATTAAACAGCAATTCGAAATTTCCGGAATCATTGGTGTACGTATAATCTAATACCTCGTTCTGCAAATTTCTCACCTGCACCAAAACAGTTTCAAGAGGTTTGGACTGCTTATCGTAAGAAGTACCTGTGATGCGAATTTCTTGAGCATAATTACATGCTGATATCATAAAAAATAGTAGAAAGATTCTCATCATACAGGGATAAACTAAAACCCCATTATGAATGGGGTTGGAATAGTAATAGTAAGCGATCTATTTAGTCAAAAAGCTCAACGCTTAGAGTCTCAACTCCGCCAGGATTGACCGTCACATCGCCACCCATTTGCTTTGCAATCAGTATCGCCTTTGTTTTACTTCTTTCAGCTAGCTTCTCCAGTGTCTGTTTGTACTCGTCAATTGACAACCATGGATATTCTTTATCATCTCTGGGTTTTTCTAACGGGCCTACACTTAATTCTCTATCTGTTGGATATTCTACAGATTTAAAATACATGTACATTTCTTTGTCATCATCATAGGCTTCAAGAATCAGTCCTGGTAAGCCTTGTAATTTCCACGGGCCATAGGGTAGGGGGATAGCATCGGTGTACCAGGCAGTATAATTTTTACCCCGAAATGAACCGGTAGCTTTATGACACGTGAGTCCTCCAAAAGATTTTGTTTCTGAACCTAAAACCCAATCGATTTTTGTTCGCTTCTCCCGTCCATATACTGGTTCTTTATATTTTTTATTCCACCAAAGGCTATCCTTTTTACGATTGTAATACACTTGCTTTCCCTGGGCAAGAGTATGCTTGCCTAAGTAAATTTGTTTGGTCCCATTTACTTCTTTAATCTTTTTCTCTTCTAGTTCTGACTGATTCTCTAGCGAGTCTTTTGCCGTAACATAATAGGATGCTTCTTTATTAAATACCAGGTAAGCATTAAAATCCAGTCCTACGGGTCCACCTTTTCCTGGACTTTCAATATGTCCATAATAAACTATTCCCTTTTCCTGTGCTTGAGAGAGACTAATGAAGGTTATGAAGAAAAAAAATAATAAAAATCTCATTTTAAAAGTTTTAGAGTAATAAAAACCTTCCTCTCAAAAATGAGAGATAGGCTGTTTTGGTTAGGCACATAGAGCCATGGCAATTCCAATTAGTTGGGAAGTACTACAGCTATCACAGCTAACAGTGTAAGATGATCCATCCTCGCAGTTTACGATAATCTCTGCTCGAAGGGCAGCATTCGCTGTCTCATCGTCAGAGGTCTCTATAGATGTTTCAATAGTTTCGGTCTCCATTGTTGAGAATTCCGTTCTGGCTTAATCGTTAGAAGCAAATGCCCTAATAGACATTAATCCAAATGCAAAAAGTAATGAGAACTTTTTCATAAATAAAAGATTAGTGATTAATAATGCACTAAAACAAATAATTTCATTGCCGAATAAGCGTTAACCTGTGTTACTTAATGTTAATTAGTGTTAATACTCATCGGGCTAATACAGTATGATGACCTTTTCAGAATATAGGAAAACATCATTCCTACTAATACTTTAGTGAGCCCACGCGCTGTAAATGCCGAAGCATTTAGTGAGTGTCACTGACCTCACCTTACGGGTGTACAGGCACCCTCGAAACTAAACTTTAGTCTATTATTAATTCAATACCAACCTTCTCTGCCTTGTATTTGATTTTTGTCATAAGGTCATAATAACTCCAGTTTCGCAGCAAAAACTCTTCATTTTTTGCAATCCCGATTTTTGCTTCCTGGTTTAATAGTATCAATGTTCCGGCCTGGTGGCGGATGCAAAAATCAATAAGCTTCCTGGTATAGACATGGATGCGGTTGTTTACGTAGTTTCTTTCCCTATCTTGAAATTTGGCCATAGCCTTGGTTTTTCTGGCTTTTCCGTGACCACCCCGGGTATAAGTAGCGCCTTTCTGCGCTCTTTTGCATGCGGCCTGAATGGCAAGTCTCCTGTATAGAAATTCTTCTCTTGAGCCGATCGTCAACTTCGCCCTAACGGTCTTCACTACGATTGGGTGTTCTAAAGACAAGGTAGCTTCGGCAACCACGTTTGGTTTTAGTTGGTGATTTTCTTTTTCGATCTCAAATACCGGGAGCCAGAAGATCTTCCCATCCTTCAGTTTGATATGTGAGGAGCATAATTTTACTTCCCCCTTGATCACCCTTTCCAATAAAATCTTTTTATCGGTAAAGTCTTTTCCTAAATAAGTTTTAAGCGGCATTTTAAATAACCGGAAACAGAAGGCTTTTTTCTCTTCGTCGTAAATCATTTTACTCATACCTTCAGTATCAAACGGAAAAGCCATATCTCTTTTGAAGTTCTTTAAAGATCGTTCTCCTTTCCAGTATTCAAGCTTATTCCGGTTGAAAGAGCTATATAAACTGCTTTTAAGATTTGTCAGGATATTGGTGGGTAATTCGCCTTTAAACCGGTTGGAAACCACCCGGTAGATGGTGTTAATACGCGAACCGGTTAAAATTCCTAGTTCATCTTTTTTCTCGTCGGCTATTTTGTATTTCACTCCTTCAGAGAGATACAGAAAATCTTTGATCATTTCCTGGACATATAGATGAGTCACCATGTGATTAGCTGCTCGATACGCCCGGTTCTGCCATTGGTATAGCAAATCGAGAGCTTCCTTTCGTTCTTCCTTGGTTGGAAGATCGACCAGTAACTGGATCTTCCTGGTAAGTTTCATGGTTCGCTTTTTCATCTCAGGCTGATTCTAATTCTCTATCATTTTTTTCCTGCATCACTTTATATGCAGCAGTAAAAGCCGCATGAACTTCCTTTTGAGTGAGATTCAACTCATCAGCAATCTCTGGAAAGGAATATTGCTTTTTACAACGCAGTTCGAATACCTTTCGTTGGTCTACATTGATTGCTTCTGAGGCATTAGTAGTAGTTTCTAAGATTGTTTTATCCTCGTTCAGTATGGCTTTAAGTAACTGGATCGCTTTTCGAACATCGTGATAAATTTCTGTTGTACTCGTTCCCATAATACCAGCTATAATTTTATACTGGAATCCATATTTTAAACACAGCTCTATCACTTGTTTTTGAGCAGGATCAATTAGGTGCAATGCTTCTTTTAACCTTTTAAGGTCATTTTCCTGCTGATCATGTTCTTTTATGATTTCCGACTCTTCTAAAGCATCATGACCGGCAAAATAATCCTGGTGGTTATCATAATTCTCTAGGTGACCCAGCTGCCGATAAAATTTATTCCTGGGCCTGGTGTAATAGGAAATACATTCACGTTTCATCACGAAGCGCAGGAAAAATAAGATATGATCTGCCGACTGTATAGTATCCCGATGCTCCCATAACTTTAAAAAGCAATCCTGGACCAGGTTTTCTATAACAAATTCATCTCTGATGAGTCGCTTACCGATCCAAAATATCCGACTACTATATTGTGCATGAATATTGACCAGGGAATCTGGATGTCCCTGTTTTAGTAAATGGAAATTATCGTCCCGCATAACAGATAACTTTAGAATGTTAGAATTTAGGCTTCATGTAGGGAGTGAAGCTGCGGCTATAATGTCAAATCCAGGAGTGGACATAACTAAATAGCTATGCGAGTTCTAAAATTTTTTAAAAGAAGAAAGCCTTGAAAAAAGGTTGAGAAGAAATGCGCTTTTTCTACAAGTAAAAAGGCGTGGAGTCTCAACTTGCCGATCTAAGGTACTGGTATACCGTGCAACAACAAGCAAGCCCACGCCCGGGTCGTGAGCATTATGCTTATCATCTCGTTGCACAAAAATTACCAGTTTTTAGATCGAGATTCAAAGCGAAATGCTTCTAATATTTTACTTTAAGAAGTTTCGCAAATATATTAATATGAGGTAAATATAATAATTATTTTCTAATTGTGTCAAACTTGACAATTTTTTTCGACTGTTAGATTTGATATTGTGCTGGTGAAGGAATGGCAAACATCATATCGAAAAAAGTTTAGTGAGCATCTCAGAAAATTGATCGATGAAAGCGATCGGGATATCGTAACTATTGCTTCTATTGGAAATATTGAAACTAAAGCAGTTTATAGAGTTCTGGCAGATGAAAATGAACCCAAAATTACTACACTTTTGCCTATTGCAAAAGGCTTAGGTATTCATCCAATGGAACTATATAATTTTACTTTTCCATTAAGTGACTTAGAAAATTAAATTTCTCCAGCTACTTCTTTTCTGCCCCTTTTTAATTAATACATTCTATTCATTTTAAATCACCAAAAGATGATCATCTTCATTAGCCTTGTTATTTTTTAGATATAAGAGTTATATTGCCGAGTATATAACTTATTTCGTTAATATAAAACTATGGTAATATTTGAAAATGATTTTCAGAAAGTAAATTGGGGTCCAGATGAAGCTAAGGGTGATCGCCAATTAAAAAAATACTTTGTTAAAATCCCTGAATATGAAGGAATTAAAAATGGTGAGTATAGATATATTATAGGAAGAAAAGGCACTGGTAAAACTGCAATTATAGAGCAAATAGCTAATGAAGCTTCCTCAGAATACAATTCATTTGTAAAATATTTATCTTTAAGAAATTTCCCTATACAAACAATTAGAGAATTAAAAGATAGATCATTAGGAAACAAATCTCAATTTGTTCCAATTTGGACTTTTTTAATTCTGACTGAATTAGGAAAATTAATAATTAAAGATAATAGTATCATTTCATGCGAATCTGTAAATAAATTACAGCAATTTTATAAAATAAACTTTCCATCTGATTTAGGTTTTACAGAAACATTAAAAAATTTAAAATCAAATGAAAATAAAGTATCAATTATTACTAAATGGTTAGGATATGAAAATAAAATAGGTTCCTCAGATGAAGTGATGACTAGTGTTCACTACCAAAAAGCATCTGAAATTTTAATGAAGTTGATTAAAGACACTACATCAGATTGTTATTTCTTTCTTTTATTCGATGAGTTGGATGAAGGTTACTCAGCTAATGATAAAAATCTTAATCTTTTATTATTATCTCTATTTAGAGCAGTTGAAAATACATTTTTAGATTTAAAGGATAATCTAAATATAAGACCAGTTTTAGCACTGAGATCTGATATATTTAATAATCTTGAAGATAATGATTTAAATAAACTCGATGATTATATCATAAATTTAAAATGGACCAAAGAGTTTTATGCTAGTTATTCTTTATATGATTTAATAAATGCTCGAATAAATGCTTCTATAAATGTAAAGTATCCTGAAAAAGCTTGGGAGCAAATAACTATCAATAATGATAGAAATATACCTAGAAAAATAAATAGTCTTTGGGAGTTTATTTACAACAGAACTTTTGAAAGACCTCGTGATATCATCAAATTCATGAAATATTGTAAAAGGCAAAATCCCAAAGGTAAGTTAGATTTCAAGACAGTAAAAAAAGCTGAAGTCGAATTTTCAGAATGGTTTTTCAGAGAATTTAGAGATGAAATCCAAAGTCACCTTCCAATTTGGCAGGAGGCTTCACAAGCATTTATTAAGTTAAATGAAGGAGTATTAACATTTGATGAGATTAGAAATGAATTTGAGAATGACTCCAAAATTGTAAACTACTTACAAAGTAACAATAAAAATCATGAAGATATACTGGAAGTACTTTTTAATTTTGGTTTAATAGGCACTTTAAGCGAATCTAAAAGATGGTTTTTCAAATACAAAGACGACGACCTACCTTTTAACCATAACCAAAAAATGATTGTTCATTTTGGATTTACTAGGAAATTTAGGATGAAAGTGTATTGAAAAAATATTAATAACTACAGCAATTCATCCCAATAACGGAAATTGTTGAAAAATTTAATTTTAAAATCAAGAAAGAAAATAGTTGAGCTTACAAGTCTACGTTTCTCGGCCCGAAACTTATTATAACCTTACTTCAATCTTACTAACCTCGTAAAAATGAAATCAACAACCAAAAAAATAACTACAAATACCAGGGTTATAAAAGAACTTCTAACAAAGTATAAAGATACATTTCAAGCATTTCGTGAGCTAATAAATAATTCGATTCAAGCTGACTCAAAAAATATTGAAATCAACCTTGAATACGTAAATGAAGCAAATATTAAGTCACCAATAAAGAGGATTGAAATTAAAGATGATGGTTATGGAGTTCCTTTTAACGAATTCGATAATAGAGTTTTAGAAATAGGAACAACTGTAAAAGCCAGTGGACAAGGAATAGGTAGGTTTAGCGCTCTTCAAATTGGAGAGTTAATGCATATTGAAACTATCGGATTTGATAGTGAAAAAAAACAATTTTCCAAAACGAAATTCAGTATTGATACCTTAGATTTTAATGATGCACAATTACAGGAAACTGAATTTAAGGTTGATTACGAGTATCTTGAAACGAAACAAAACCCTTATTACAAAGTAATAATTGAACAATTACATCATAATAAGCAAGAAAATATTGCAAAAAGGAATAGAATACACGAAAACTTCCTTCAGCAAAATATTAGTCAAGCAATTTTCGAACACTACCCATACGAAATATTCCACAACACTGTAAACTTTATTATCAATGGACACATACTCAGAAGAGAACAGTTCGTTATTGGTAAACCATCGAAAAAGACAATAAATTACACTGATAAAAAGGGTAAAACCCATCAACTTAATTTTTACTTCTACAATATTAAATCATCACTTAAAAAAGTAAAAGTGTTTTTTCAAACTGATAATGCAGGTTTAAAAAGTGTAGCGCATGAATACACATATTCTTCGGATTGGTATACGCCTGATCTAGGTACTTGGTTTATATATATTGAATCGGCAATGCTTAATACAGATTTGTTCAGGAATTTGGATATTGAAACACTTGGCGAAACAGAAATAAAAAATCTCAAAAATACAATTAAAGAAGCCATCAACCATTTCTTTAAAGCTAAAAACAAAAGATTTGAAAAATTCTTAAATAGCCTAGAAAGAGATAAATATTATCCCTATCAAGATAATAGTCAACCAGCATCTAAATCTCAAGAAGTACTATTCAAGAAAGTTGCATACCTGTTGGAAGATGAGCATAGATTAATCCAGAGAGATGACAAAATTCGGAATTTCTTATATCCCTTATTAGACAAAGCTATATCAAATGGTAATATCGAATATATATTTAAAAAACTTTTGAAACTATCAGATGAAAATTTGGAAAAGTTCCATAATCTACTGGAAAAAACTGATCTCGAAGATGTTGTGCACTTTGCTAGTGTAGTAGCACAGAAATCCGAATTTCTTGATTTTCTTCATGAATTGACCTATGGTGGGATCTCAAAACATTTAAAAGAACGAAGTCAACTTCATAAAATAGTAGAAAATGAATTGTGGCTTTTTGGAGAAAATTATAATGGGATTCCTCAATTATGGTCGGATAAAAAAATAGGAAATATTCTAGAAGAATTAAGAACAAAGTTTTTCAATTATGAACCTACAGAAGAGGACGATAATTTGATTGAATTAGACGATCGAGGATTAAATGATATTACAGATTTATTTTTTTTCAATGAAAAAATAACTGATTCTAACGTAAAAGAAATAATGGTGGTAGAATTAAAGGCTCCAAAATGTTCTATAAGTAAAAAAGAATTAAATCAAATCGATGAATACGCTTTTACAATTGAACAACATTCTGCCTTACCTAATGAAAAAGTTAAATACAAGCTATTATTGATTTCATCGAAACTTACTAAATATGCTAAATCTCAAGTTAAATCCAGGAGAGCGAATTTTCCAGATAAGCCTTATTTATATGATGTGAAAACCGAGAAAAACATTGAAGTTTATGTGATGGAATGGTCTGAATTAATTGAACAGAACAAACGCAAATTAGGATATCTTTCAAATAAACTAAACATTAAAGACAAATCAGTTAAAACCAAATTTGAAGATGAATATTCCGATTTGATTGATGAAAAAATTTCGTCTCAGTTAAGATTGGTTAAATAATAAGCTGGAAAACAATGGTTAATCATTTAAAAGGATATTACAGAAAAAGGTTAATTATAGAATCACAGAATAAAATATGAAGTTTCAATTTCAATATAGATTATCTAAAAATCAAAAGAGTGAAATAGCTCAAAATCTAATTGAAATTTTACAGAAAGATGCTAAGATAGCTGAACAAACTATAACATTTATTTCTAATTGGATTCTTACTGGGCCTGAAGAAAAAAGGAAAGCATTCTTCGACGTATGGGATATTGTATTAAAAAACTATTTACCAACAACAAGACCGATCTTGTTTAGGTCCTGTGAACGAATTAGCAAAAGAAATAAAATAACTAGTTTCACGGGACGATTAGAATCTGCAAAAAGATTTAGTGAAGGGACTGGTGCGTTGATAATATGTGATACTAAGAAAGCCTTAGATTTGAAGAGGAATTGTACAGGGCAGGGAATTATAAACATACATTCTACCCACTCGTTAGTATCTTAAAAAAAGCAAAAAGTTCTGGAGGTTGTGGATTTTCTGAAATAATTTTGAATAATCATGTAAGGGAAGACGAATGCATTATGAGAATGGAGTTCGAAAATATGTCAAAATTAAGATGGATTCAAAATAACTTTTAAAGAAAATAAGCTAACCTATAATGTTAGTTAAAACCTTATAATGAAAGATTAGAATTTTATTTCTTTCTATTTTTTTTGAAAGAAGGATTCTTAGCTTCTTTTCTCGCCAATTTAAGTTTCAACATCTTCATATCATCACTAATCTTCCGGTCCACGATTTTAGCATAATGCTGGGTGGTTCTAAGATCCTGGTGGCCCAGCATCTTACTTACAGATTCTATTGGGACACCATTAGTAAGAGTTATGGTTGTGGCAAAAGTGTGACGGGCCAGGTGAGTGGTTAGCGGTTTCTTTATGCCACATAGTGCCGCAATCTCTTTTAAAAAGGCGTTGGATTTCTGGTTGCTTAAAACTGGCAAGACATACTTCCCGTCTTTAACTTCCGGGTGGTCTTTATAACGATTCAGAATTTCTTCGGCAACGGGTAGGAGAGGGATGCTGCTCAGCGATTTGGTTTTGGTTCTTTTAATTCGAATCCATTTCCCGCCGTCTATGCCTTTGGTAATATCTGCACGGCTCAATTTTTTAACGTCAGAATATGCCAATCCGGTATAACAGCTAAACACAAACATGTCCCTCACCAGTTTTAGCCTATCCAGGTGAAGATCTTTATTGATTAGCTTCTGTACTTCCTCTTCATTTAAAAATTCCCGTTCCACCGTTTCAAACTGCACTTTATAATTATAGAAAGGATCACGATCCATCCACTGGTTAGCCAGGGCGATTCGAATGATCTTTTTGAAATTGTTTACATACTTCAGGGCAGAGTTATGGTTACATTCTCTTTTAGTCTTAAGAAAATACTCGAATTTGGTGATAAACTGGTGGTTGATATCATTCATCGGGTAATCTGGAGCTTTCAATTCTTCATTTATGAATTGCTCTACATGGTTATAACAGGTCCAGTATCGCTTTGCGGTGCTTTTGGAGATGCTTTTACCAGAAAGCCGATCCATTTGTTCATTATGCTCATTAAATACCTCCAGGGTCATTTTAGGCTTCTTTTTATTTACTCCTTTAAATTCATCAAGTATGCTTTTTGAAGAAATAGATTTTTTCTTTTCAATGAGTTCCTGGTGTATATTCTTGATTCTATTCTTAATTACATTGATATAATTATTCAATTCTATCGCTTCAGGGCTTTTTCCCAGCATTTTTTCAGATTTCGAATGCCATTTCCTGGGATCCACTTTGCGGTTAATAGTCATGGCAGATCGCTTATTATCTACCGATATTCTTACGTAAATATCACTCTCAGAAGATTTGTTGCTTCTGCTTTTTCGAAGGTAAAAACTAAGTTGGTAAGAAGTGCTCATATTTTTGGTCATAAAATTGGCACTTAAAGTAGTGAAAAATGATATACGAAATGAAACTTTAATATTTTGTAAAGAATTGAAATTAAGGGGTTTTGGGTGGTTCTGGTTACCAATTTTGTTGGAAAAAATTGGTAACCGGATTGGTCACCAAAATTGTGCAATTATTTGATATTAAAAGACATCCTTAAAAATGAAAAACCCCGTAAATCCTGGGATTTCGGGGTTTTTGATTGAGATTGATACTCAAAAAGTGGAGTCGGAGGGGTTCGAACCCTCGTCCAAACAAGCAATTCAGAAGCTTTCTACACGTTTAGTTTTCATTTGATTGTCGATGCAAAGCCGGCCGAAAACCACCAACTCTACACGTATCCTCCATTAAATTTCAGAAACTCATCAAGGCCCTGAGCTCCCTATATTTACTTTATCGGTGCCTCTGGTGCGGGCGCCGTAAATCAAGGCTCCCGCGAGACATCTTGGCTCTCTACCTTGTAGAGACTAAGCAAAACCTACTATGATTCGGTTACGCAGCCAAGGCGTAGTTATTCTCGCCGTTTAAAAAGTGTGAAATATGAGATTTACGAGCTATATCCCAGCGCTCGACGTGCTTACAACTCAATTAGACTCGCTGTCAAAACCAAGTCGACCCCATAAAATAATGAACATCTTCTTTGCCGCTATAATTATAATTATGCGGGCGTTCCGCTCCGGCTATCGCCGTCGCGGCGGGCTATTCGCTTCAATCTTTAAAGATGATTTTTCGCTTTAGCTCAAAATTACTGTGTAATTTCTCGCCTTCGCTCGCAATACCTTTAAAGAATTTCCGCTGCTATCCCTAACGCAAAATTTTTAAACAGGATTAGAAACTAAAATTTTCAGCCTGCCTGTTAGCAGAAAAATCCTGTTCAAAACTCCAGATTTTCAAAGAATACCAACCAGAGATTCCGGTTGGGCCAGCAAAGATACAGATTTAAATTCATATCTTTGAGACACTTCATAATTGAACAAAACCTATACCAGAGTATGATCACATTTGCCCTTATCAAAGAGCGAAAGACTCCACCAGACCGTCGCGTCGTATTTTCACCAAAGATGCTTAAAAAAGCAGCCACGAAATTTCCTGAAGCACAGTTCATTGTGGAGAAATCTGATATTCGGGTATTTACAGATGCCGATTATGAAAAAGAAGGTTTTCAGGTACTGGAAGATGTGTCAGGTGCCGATGTCATGATTGGTGTCAAGGAAGTTCCGTTACCGGCACTCATTCCAGATAAAAAGTATTTCTTCTTTTCTCATACCATTAAAAAACAGCCTTATAATCGTGATCTGTTGCGAGAAATCCTGGCAAAGAATATCGAATTATATGATCATGAAGTGATCACCGACGAGAAGTCTGCCAGGCTCATCGGTTTCGGTCGGTATGCCGGGCTGGTAGGTGCCTATAATGGCATCAGGCTAATTGGGATAAAAGAAAATCTATTTAACCTGCCAAAAGCCGAAAGTCTGCCAGACCTTGATGCCATGCTATCAGAATTGGATAAAATTCAGTTGCCAAATTATAAGTTCGTTTTGACCGGAAGTGGTAAAGTGGCTCATGGAGCAAAAGAGATTCTCGACCATATGAACGTGCGAAAAGTTGAGGTAACCGAATACCTGGAAAAGGATTTTGATGAGCCTGTTTATTGCCTTATCGATGTGTTGGATTACGGTAAAAGAGTAGATGGTACTACAGGTTCGCGTGAAGAATTTTACAAGCATCCGGAAAATTATGTATCCGACTTTTTCAAATTTGCCAAAGTGAGCGACGTTTTTATTGCGGGACATTTCTACGGGCAGGGCGCGCCGGTATTTTTTACACCGGAGGAAGCAAAAAGCAAAGACTTCAGAATAAAATATGTAACTGACATTTCCTGCGATATTGCCGGTCCGGTAGCTTCAACCATTCGGCCGTCCACCATCGCAGAGCCATTTTACGGCTACGATTCACAGACAGAGGCAGAATGTGATTTCCGTAATGAAAATGCGATCGCGGTGATGGCAGTAGATAACCTGCCGTGTGAACTGCCAAAAGATGCCAGTGAAGGTTTTGGGCAAATGTTCCTGAAATCTGTCATTCCAGCCTTTTTTAATGATGATGAAAACGGAATTCTGGAGCGTGCGCGTATGACGCAAAACGGGAAACTAACCTCAAGATTTGAATACTTAGAAGATTATGTACAAGGTAAAATCCACGAACATGAAGGTTTTGAATAAACTCATATTAATTTTAGCGATCCTGATCACCGGTTCCATGCTGGGGCAGGAGGTAAAATTGATGACCTATAATATCAAATATGCTAATGAAAATGATGGTGAGAACAGCTGGTCGAAGCGCCAGGAATTTATCACCAATCAGCTGAAATTCTATGAGCCGGATCTGTTCGGGGTTCAGGAAGCATTAAAAGTACAGATGGATCATTTTAAAGATTCACTGAACGGCTATGATTATATAGGAGTGGGCCGTGAAGATGGTAAGGAACAGGGAGAATACTCGGCAATTTTCTACAAAGCCGATCAATATAAAGTTCTGGAGTCGGGAACATTCTGGTTATCTCAAACTCCTGAAAAAGTTTCCACCGGCTGGGATGCGGCCTTGCCAAGAATCTGCACCTATGGCCTTTTTGAAGAAACTGAAACAGGTAAAAAATTCTGGTATTTCAATACCCATTTCGATCATATTGGAGTGGAAGCCAGAACGAACAGTGCACAACTGATCCTGGATAAAATTTCAGCGATCAATACGGAAGATCTTCCGGTATTTCTTTCAGGAGATTTCAACCTCGAACCAGATTCAGAAGGAATTCAGCTTATCAAGAAGACTTTAGGTGATTCCAAGGAAATCGCTAAAACAGTATCTTACGGATCTGACGGTACTTTTAACGGATTCAATTTTGAAGAAGCAGTGACCAGGCGAATCGATTACATCTTTGTAAATGATCAAGTCCAGATCGAGAAATACGGTGTGCTCAGTGATTCCAAAATGAAGCTGTATCCATCTGATCATTTTCCGGTGATGATCATTTCGAAAATATGATTTTTTAGCCCTGTGAGTTAGTTTCGGGTAATTGTTTCAAATTCCTATATTTGGCCATATTTAAATCTTATGGTCAAATATTTACTGGCACTGCTCATTTTGAGCACCAATATTTTATTCGCGCAAAAAGATTCAGTATCCAATAAAATTCCCGCTGATCTCTTCTTCGAAAAAAATCTCAAATCGGAATTCTGTATATCTCAAGACGGGAAACTATATGCTGAAATCTTTGAGAATAATAATAGCTTTAAGTTGCGGGTTATAGATATCGATGATTATGTTGTTCTGGAGACTATTCCGTTGAGTGATAAAAAAATTTATAATCTGAATTGGCTCAATACAAACACCCTTATTTTTGAAACATACGGAAGAATTTATGTGATCGATAAGGACGGCTCTAATATGAGGATGTTAGCCGGTAATATTGATTATGAGAATAGCAGCAGTAATTTCAGTAAAAAAATTCGCTTTACAGAAATTCTGCATCTATTGCCCGAGAAGGAAGATGAGATATTGATTGAGGCTCATGATTTTTATGGCTATTCTAATGTTGAAACATTGAATCTCTTTACTGGTGAACGTACAGTTGTTGCCAATGGTAGAGATAATGACATGAATACCTGGTTTATTGGACCAAAAGGCCGTGTTCGCCTTGGAGCAAAACTAACAGAGGAAGGGTTTGAGTATTTTCAAAAGGATTACCATTATGATGAAATGCAACCGGTAAAATTTCAGATCAATTCCAAACATTACAGCATGGATACTAAAGGCAAAAGTATCATGAATAGGGAATTGAGCTTGGAAGAATTTGGTTATGATGAGAATGTTGTTTATCTCAATTCTACTATAGATTCAGATAAAAGAATTCTGATCAAGTATGATCTTCAGAAACGAGTGGTCATTGATACAATCATGAAAGATGCAACGTATGATGTTGGTAACTTTTACGGAAATGACTTGAATCTATTTTTCAATGACGACACACAATCGCTTGCGGGATTAAGGTTTGAAGCAATGACTCCAAGTTATAAATGGTTTGATGCTAATTATGAGAAAGCACATACTATTTTGCTTAATAAATACAGCGCCTATTTCCATGATTTTATTGGTGTAGATGATAGTCGGGAAACTTTTTTGGTACATCAATGGAGCGAAAGAAGGCCTGGAAATATTTGTGTACTAAAAACAAAAGATTCTTCTTACACAGTAATGGCAGTAATGAACGAGGAGCTAAGCAAATATAACTTAACCTCTGTAAGACCATTTGTTTTCAAAACAAGAGACTCTGTTCAGGTTTCTGGTTATATCAATTTACCAGATGATTATGCGAAGGGAAAGCCTGTTTCACTAGTAGTGATACCTCATGTTTGGCCTTGGGCACGCGATTATTTTAATCTGGATGGATTCTCTCAATATTTTGCGAATAGAGGTTATGTTACCCTAAGGGTTAATTTTCGCGGTTCTATAGGTTTTGGGAAGAAATTTTTAGAAGCAGGAGTAGGGGGATTGGACAGTGTGATGATAGATGATATCATAGATGGAACAAAAGCGGCTATTTCCAGTTACCAGATCGATGCGTCAAATGTGTTTATTTTTGGTCATAGTTATGGCGGCTATGCGGCTTATATGAGTTTGATTCGTTACCCCGGAATCTTCAATAGTGCTGTGATACTTTCAGCGCCTACAGATCTAAAATTGGCCATGAAAGAAATGAAACAGGAAGATATTCGTTTCGGATATGATTTCTGGAATACCGCTCTTGGAGATAAGAATAATAAATATCTAAAAGAAATTTCACCAATTAATTATGCTTCAAAACTTAATGCGCCAATGTTAATTATTCATGGACGCTTTGACAAAACTGTTTCACTGAGCCAGGCTGAAAATATGGAAGAGGCTTTGAAAGCGAACAATAAAGATGTGGAATTGAGAATAATTGAGAATGTTGGTCATAGTCTGGAAGACAGTAAAAGCATGGGATATATTTTAGAGATGTCTGATCAGTTTTTTGAAAAGCATACAGATTCAAATTCTGCCAAAACCATTTCTGGAAAATAAAAATTCCAGCAATCCCGTAAAGACAATTCCAAGAAAATAAGCCAGCAGATCCCAGGCAGAAAAGCTGCTTCCGAGGATGATCATGACGATCTTCGGTGGTTGGTATTGCAGTACTTTGACGATATTGATCAATTGGAAAAATTCAACAGCAAACGAAAAAAGCAATACTGCGAATAAGCCTTTTACAACTGAAATCCTGCTGATCATCATCAAAAAAGTATAGATCAGGATCACCACCAGGAAATCACCTAAATATGGTCTTACAAACTTATCTCGTACCCAAACTGCAATAAAAATTTCGATGATCAGCAGTACCATACAAGCTGCAAAATAGGTTTTTTTAGACTTTCTATTCAGAGGCATTTTTTGGGTTTAGGTGCAGATAAATATAATAAAGACCGGTAAGCATCAGCCCGAAAATTAAAGTGAACAGCCAGACTTCGAGATGGCGAACAGGAAATCTTAAGAAACTGAAACAGTCCTCCAAAAGATTGTAAGGATCGCTCAGAAGATTCCAGGAATTGTACCGTAAAAATCTTCCGAGGTAAATTCCGAAGGAACAGAGAAACAGCACACCAATTTTTATAAGCCAGCTTATAGTTTTGGGAATCAGTATTTCAAATTTTTGTTCCATATGTTGTATCGATTTGAAACCAAGCCAGCAGCAGAGTACTGCGAAACTGCCAATTATGAAAACATCAAAATAGGGCCGATTGGAATTTTGCAGATGGATCAGGTTTGTCACCACATAAAAACTGTTCGGGAGGAACAGCAGCCACAGCATGCCCAGTATACCTGTTGCCATGAAATTTTCGGTTTTGCTTATAAACTCTGAAAGCAAAAAAGGGATTCCTGCCAAAAATAAATTCCAGATCAGGAAAAAATAATAATATTCCAGGCTAATAACAAAGCGGAAAAGCACCAGGAAGCAACAGCAACTTCCGGCCAGAAGCAGTGTTTTATGACGGTTGAGATAAGTATATACGTTCATGTTATTTGGAAAATTTGGTTCCGTATGCTTCCAGGCAGTTCTCGAGAGAATTGCCATTTTCGTGGATGCACTCACAAAAAGATTTACAGGCCTCCGGATTACTGCTGTCAGGGCATTGCGTTAGGCATTCCGGAAAAGAATTTCTCGGCATATTCGCTTTTTGGCTCATGGTAAAAATTAGTCCTACCACGATCACTAAAGTCACCAAAATCATAGTCAGAAATTTGAAAGGAAATCGATTCGTTTGGCTGTAGATTTCGGGAAAGGCAGCTTTTATAGTTGTGGGTCTATGCGGAAGCACATACTTCCAACGATGAAAATCCCAGCAGATCAGGTATAAATTTGCCAAAACCATTAGCGGAGTGGTGAGCACAGAACCTTCAAATCTTACCGCGTAAGAAAGAATACAGATATTCAGAATGATCGGGAAATAAAGTATGGCTCCAAGCAATGCCGTGCGGGGGACCAGGAGCAACAGGCCGGCGAGCATTTGCGCCACACCAATAAAGGTGTAGTAAAAACCCGTGTGATAAAGTGCCTCCAGGTAATGCCCCATCGGGTGGTTATTGGAGAGCGAGGTAAATCGCTCTCCAATAACCTTTGTGAGACCGGCCATCAAAAATGCATAGGCCAGGGCTATCCGAAGAAAAGTGGTGAAAAACCGCATCCATTTATTTCTTCTGATATCGCCATGGAATTGCTCAAAACTGCTTAGAATATTCATTTTTAATAATTATTCCAGTCAATTTTTCTCGACACATACATCACACCTGCAAGGATACAGAACAGGCCAATGCTGCCAACCAGCAGGGCATAACTCTCCAGCTGAATGATCACGTAAATGAACGAATAGAGGGCTAGCAGGGAAATACCAATGAAAATTGGGAATTTCCAGGTTTGCAGGATACTTTTGGAGTAAAGGCTGATCATCAGGATCACAGAAATTCCCGCAATAAGGTAAGCTTTCAGGAAACTGCTATGTTCAGAAATGGAAATCAGTAAGGTGTAGAACATCACGAGTCCCAGGCCGATCATTAAATACTGGAACGGATGAATCGGGATTTTACTTAATGTCTGGATCAGGAAAAATAGCAAAAATGTGAGACCTATTACCAGGAATCCGTATTTCGTAGCCCGTTCGCTTTTCTGGTATTCATCTACCGGAACCATGAAATTCACCCCGAAGGCATATTCGGTAAGATCGGGTAGAGTTTTGTTGAACTCCTGCGGAAATGGCCGATTGATATCCAGGATCTTCCATTTGGCGGCAAAACCTTCCTCGCTCAGCTTGTCTTCATTATACGGAAGGAAATTTCCAGTGAAACTGCTGGTTTTCCAGTTCGACTGTATATGTGCTTCCGTGGTTTTTCCAACCGGAACAAAAGCGATCTCGTTGCTGCCGTTCACCGAAAGTTCCATCCGGAACTCCAGCGCTTTTTCTGAAGTAAGCTTGGTTTCAGCCAGCACCGGACTTTCCATCAAATGCAGTTGGCGATTGGCCGGAGATTTTCCAGATTGCTGGTAGCGCGAAGTAAATTCATAATCTTTCCCATTAAATTTGATCTGTAACTGGTCATTTACCCCTTTCAAATTGGAAGTTTCAAATATCACCCGCGCCTTTTCCCATAATATATGCTCCTGCGGAATATCTTCTTCTGAAACTTCAGGCAGTTGAAAATTCCCGGAAAGGATGGTATGACTGGTATACACCGCGGTTTGATAGATTCCGCGTTTTTTGAGCTGTGGATCAACTTTGGAATCGATTTTCAGTTCTTCAGGAAATACATATAAATAATGAATCTCTGCCACGCTCTCCACCGAAGTGTCTTTATTGGCATTAATGATCTGTTTTTCGCGGAAACTGCGATAAGGGATCTTCAGAACAGGTCCAAAAACAGTGAGTTCTTCACCCCATTTATCGCTGATCTCCCCCACGACTTCCTGCTGTCGTGCCGCGCGTTCCCTGATGAGGTCCTGTACCATGAACAGCGGGATCATGAGAATGAGCGTAAGCATGCCCACCACGAACATCCTCGCGGTAATAGAATTCTTGAGCCAGTGAACAAAGCGGTTTCCATTCGGTTTTTGATTGAAATCGTTCATAATTGTTGATTTTGATGGTTAATGAGTACTGATGCGGTCAAGCGCGCGGATCTCTTTTTTATAATCGGAAGGCAGGATCATAGCCTTCAGAAATTCGTCCAGGTGAAAATTTCTGCTGAATTTGTAAGCGAATAGGAACAGGCTCAGGATTGAAAATTTCCGAAGTCCCAGCTGCTTTCTTACCACTTCCGGAAGGATGAGAATTTGAGTTTCCAGCAGCATCCGGTAGCGTGTCCAGCCTAAATGTTTGCGGTACTGCCGGTACAAATCATCTGTGAATTCTCCGCGCAGCAAATGCTGCTGAAGATGAAGGCTCCTGGATGTTTGATAATATTCAAAATTGACCGGGAGTTCCTGGATTCCCATTCGCAGGCCTACTTCCCAGAAAACTTTGAAAACTTCCTTTTTTTCAGAAATTTCCAGTGGTCTTTCCAGCAATTCGTAGGCTTTGATCGAATAGTCAATGAGCATAAAAAGTACGTCCCGGTAAGCCCACTGCGGGATATGGCTGCCGCGTTGCTGCCCTACGGAGGCGTGGATGCGATTCATATTTTCAATGGCACGCAGGGCTGTTTCTTTATCGGAAAAAACAATTTGACGTGCATAATCTACGGTGGAAAAAAGTCGGCCAAGCGGATCTTTCGGAAGTCTTCCCGTAAAATACAGCCAGTCTACGGCTTTATTCAGTGCAAATTCAGCTGAAGCTCCTGCAAATATGAACAGGATGGTATCGCTTTTTCCCCAGATTTCACGAACGATGGAATCTTCGGCTACAAAAAGTTCTTTTTTCATAATGTTTGATTGGATGAGATAAATGGTATTTCCGGATAATAACCTTCGGCTAAGGCACCGTAATGAAAGCAAATCCAAAGGAGCAAAAAGGCTAAGGCGATTTTGACAAAATTCGGGATCTGTATAGCAAACAGGTCCCGAAGTACGATGCTGGTTACCGGAAAGAATATGATCGAAAGGCACATGAACAGGATCCCGAGTGCCACATCATTTCCGCGGATTATGTTTAAAATACCAACACTGAGTAGCACCAAGGCCATCAACCTGCTCCAGATGTTTGAAAGATGAATATGCATGATCAGGCGTGTTTAGCTCCCGGCGAAAGGCGTTCCGAATATTCCAACTGCAAGCTCTGCCCAGATTAGAAAGAGGGCGAACAGGATGATCCCGCATGCAATAATGCGGCTTTTAGTGCTCGAGAATTTCCGAAGCGCCAGTTCAATGATGAGTGCCGTACCGAAAAGAAGGATTCCCATGATCACGAAATCACTGCTTTTCCAGTCGACTTCTGAAGTGAATTGCATCGCGATTAGCGGAATTAGCAGGATTCCAGCAGCTGCGGTTAGTAATAAAGGTAGTCTAAGAGTTTTCATAATTGTCTGTTTAATATTGAATGATGCTTGAAATAGGGGAGTAGGATGTAGATTCCTACCAGGAAAATGGCACCTGTTAGTATGGTGAGCGTTTGCGCGGATGGAAATTCCCAGTACGACGCGAGTGACACGTAGATCAAAAACCAAAGGATGAAAAGTTGGAAAACCCCAACCGCTATCAGTTTTAATAGTATGGATATTTTCATAGTTTCTTTTTATTTCAGTTTAATTTGAAGTACTTTGAAATTCAAAGTAAATAATTAAAAAAATTTAGTTCTTGTTCTCCAGATCTTTTGGTGCGCTGAGCAATTTCTCCAGGGCTTCCAGGTGTTCCTGGAAAGCTTTCTTGCCTTTTTCCGTAGCCAGGTAACGGGTATTGGGCTTACGGTTGATGAACGATTTTTCTACCTGTATGTAATTCTTTTTTTCCAAAGCCTTCGTATGACTGGCAATATTCCCATCTGTCGCTCCGAGCAATTCCTTCAGTGTTTTAAAGTCGGCAAATTCGTTAACCATAAGCACGCTCATAATCCCCAACCTGATGCGGTGGTCGAATGCTTTATTGATATTGCTGATGATATTCTTCATTTACGCGGCTTTCGCTTCGTATTTTCGGTACATCCAAATTCCGTAGACGATATGAAGGATTCCGAAACCGAGAGCCCAAAAATACAATCCATATCCCACAAACTGGGTAGCAATGATACCCAAAATCATATCTGCCAGGCCTAAATTCTGAAGATCGCCAAAAGTATACTTGCTGGCATTCATCAGGGAAATTCCGTAAAATATCAGCATTGCCGGGGCGATAAGTCCAACGATTCCCTGCTGAAGCAGAACCAGGCAGAAAAATCCGCCGGCGGCCAGTGGCACAAAAAAGTTGAAGAGCAGTCGCCTGCTCGTCGCATCCCAGATCTTTTGATTGTTTTTCCTGGCTTTCCGCGTCGTAAGGATCACCGCCGTCAAAATGGCCAGAACCATGACCCCAATCGCTACCAATACCAGCAAGGTCGTGAGGTCTGAATCGATAGGATGATCAATTGTTTCATAACTGGAAACGCTGGAAAATTTATAATTTTTCAGAATATATTGGGCAATAAGGGCTCCAATGATCGCATAGATCCCAGCGAATACTCCGGAAAGCCCACTCAGGGAAATGAATCGGGATGAGCGATTCATCATTTTTTTGATCTCTGAAATGTCCTGCAGATACTTTTCGTTATTCATTTTAAAGTACTTTGAAAAACAAAGTAAATAAATTTATTTGAATTTTACTTCCACCTTTTCAAAATTTTTAAAAAAAAAGCCCTCCGGTAGAGAGGGCTTCTTTTATTTCAGCAGGAAATCAGGCTTGTGGGGAAACTGGTTCTTCTAACAGTTCGATCATCATACCGATCTCCTGAAGCAGCTGGTCGTTGTTGCCATTATAACCCACCAATTTAAATTTCATTTTTCCATCGGGTCCAATAATAACCTTGGTAGGTATGCCGGTAATGGCGTAGTCACTGGCCGTCTTATACTTGTTACTGGTCTCGCTCGTCTTCTGGTCTATCACCACATGGAACGGATAGTCATTTTCAGAAATGAAATCGCTTAACTTATCCTTTCGGTCGGGCATATCTTCAAAAGTATCTACGAACAGGAACTCTACATTTTCGTCATTTCCATATTGTTCCACGGCCATCTTCATACCGGGAAAGGAGCGCTTGCAAGGTCCGCACCAGGTTGCCCAAAAATCCAGGATAACGGTTTTTCCTTTTAGATCGGCCAGGGTGATCTCGTTGCCTTCCAGGTCTTTCATCGTGAAAGCAGGAGCTTCTTCATCCAGCATTTGGTCCACCAGTTCTTCCTTGGCGTTTTCATTTGCCCGATCCTCGATCCCAGCCAGGTAAGTATCAAAATCTGCTTCAGATCCTTCATTTTGGATATAAGATTCCTTTAAATACTCCTTAATCTTTTCGGTTCCGCGATTCTGAGCCAGGATTTCTTCGGCTTTTTCCTGCGCCTTTTCATAGTTCTCGTTCGCGATCAGGAACTGTATATAACGCTCAGTCATCTCACCGGAAATCTGATCGGTATAGGCCTCTTCCATAATTTCCAGGGCTTTCTCCTTGTTACCCAGTTTGAACTCCGCAAAAGCATGGGTATCCTGGAACATGCGGGTGTTGTAATCCAGATCGTCTTCAAACTGACTTTTGGTATAAGATTCTGACTTTTCCTTCGGGTCATCTTTGACCTTTTTCAAAAGAGCTACCGATTTTTCTGAAATTTCCGCTGCCTGTTCAAGATCTTTATCCTGCGTCACCAGGTCCCATGCGACAGCGTTATAAAGTGAGGCGCGCAATTGCCGGTTTTCGATAGAATCAGCATAAGAGTAGAATTTTTCATAGTTCTTGTCTGCGGCATAATCGCGTGCGAGGTAATACGTCATGAATTCATAGGTCCTGTCTTTCGCTCCAACTTTTTCATTGAATTCGGCCAGGATTTTTTCGCGGTTGGCAATACCTTTTGTTTTGTAGAATTTGTCCTGATAATCGCTTTTTGCCAGGTCGCTCTTCGGAAAATTTTTGATGCCCAGTTGCGTGATAGAATCTGATTTGGATCGCTCGTTGTGCATTCGGTAAAACGTGGCAAGTTTGCTGTAATCTTCAGCCTGAAGAGAATCCTTACTTTCATAATAGGCAATTCTGGACTCGGTAAATTTTTGCCCTTTTTCTGAATTTTCGTTGTTGAGCAGGTATCCGTAGCGGGCATCATTTTGGTTCAGAAAATCTTCATCGCTTTCCATTTGTTTGGAGATCATGGCAACGGCTGAATCATTCTTGATATTATAGCGTTCTCCCTGGGAGGCGTAAAAGAATCCCATGCTTGCGTGGGCGCCGGCAACCGGTTGATTTTCCTCATCTTCCAGTGCGACGACGTAGCCTTTTTTATCGTTGGATTCCCATTTTTCGCCCCTCTTGAAATGGAAGCTTACAGCCTGAACACTATCTGGAATTTGCAATTTTCCCATCCATTTGGCAGAAGAATCTTTCAGCTCAATATCAACTGGATAGTAATTGGAGCCTACAAGATAGTAGGCATAGGCTTTAGGCGCCTCGGAGGAATCTCCATCTCGCTGGTAAGCAATTTCCACCTGGTCACCGGGTTTTAAATGGCTCTTTGACAGATGTAATTTGCCTATTTCCCTGCCCTGATCTTCTTCGGGTTGATCATTACAGGATACGGCGGCTGTTAGCAGTCCTGCCAACGCCAGGTAAGTCAATTTTTTCATAACGAATGGTATAGGTTGATGATTCCTAAAACTACAACTATTTAACGGCTTTCCAGCATTTTAACTGTTGCGATTAAAAATTATTATGAAATCGACTTATTTCTGCCAGAATTTTTGAATTATTTACAAACCCAGAGGGGAAGCGGAAGGTCGCTGTCAAAAAGTTCATCAGTCACACTTCCAACCAGTAAACTGGAAAAGATGTTCCCGCCTTTGTCACTTACCACCAGCAAATCGGCCTCATTTTTCATGGATTCTTCCAGTAACCTGGTCGAAACGCTGCTGTCTCGTCCGCGAATTATACGGGTTTCCATCAGGTCTTCGTTGTTTTTGCTCAGGAATTTGCTGAACTTTTCCCGGGTGTGTTTTTCGATCTTCGGAAGCATTTCTTCTTTGTCCAGATAAGGCGAAAACTGAATGGGCACATTGAAGACGTGAGCGGCCGTAAGCTGGGCCTGCAGTTTGTCTTTCAGAAAACGTCCAAGCTGTAAACTTTTTCGCGATTCTTTTGAAAAATCGGTCCCGATCCAGATGTTTTCGAGTTTTTCCGAAGCATTTTTAGGTATTGCCAGAATATCACATTTCATAAGCCGAAGGAGTTTGTCTGGAATCACGCCGGTACCGGTTTGATGGTCCTTATTCCCAACGATGAGCAGGTCAATAAGGTACTTGTTGGCGACATAATTAATGAGTGATTCGGTATAATGATCTTCAGAGATCAGGATTTCGGTTTCTGAAGTGGCCGAAAAATGGTTTTTCAGTTTGTCTTCAATTTCTTCGGTGATCAGCCCGTCCAGGTTTATGTCCTTCAGCTGCTCGGCAAAGAGTTCTGAAATTTCATATTTCTTGATGTTGTGAACAAAATAAACTTTTTCCAGCGAGAGTTTTTCCGCTAAAAAAGAGGCATATTCGATCAATTTCGTGTCTATTTCTGATAAATCTAAAGCGACCAGTACGTTTTTGATGTTTTTCATTGCTTTTCGGTATTAGTGGTCTTCAAATTTCTTTTTTTGACGATCTCCTGGACGATCTCTTCATAATTTTCCATCTGTTTCTGATCTTTCTTTTCATCCAGTTTCCGCAGGTCTTCCCGCAGGCCTTTATACAGGGAATAGCACATGATGAGTAGGATAATGGCAAATGGCAAACCGGTCACGATCGTAGCGGTTTGTAAGGCCTGAAGCCCCCCGCCAAGCAGTAAGGTTGCAGCCACCGCGCCTTCTGTGAGTGCCCAGAAAATACGCTGGCCCACCGGGGCATCTATCTTTCCGCCGGAAGTCAAACTGTCTATCACCAGCGAACCTGAATCAGAAGAAGTGATAAAGAAACCGGCGATGAGCAGAACGGCAACGATATTGATCACTGTGGTTAGAGGATAATCCTGGAAGAAAACAAACAGCGCCGTAGCGATGTCATTATCGATCGCCGTGGTGAGCGCATCATTCCCGCCCATAACCTGTTCTATCGCCGCGCTTCCAAAAGCCGACATCCAGAAAAAAGTTACCAGCGATGGTACGAGCAGTACTCCTAAAATAAATTCTCTAATCGTTCTTCCTTTGGAAATTCTCGCGATGAACATTCCCACGAAGGGAGACCATCCAATCCACCAGCCCCAGTAGAATACTGTCCAGTCATTTTGCCAGGAGGAGCCGGTAAAGGTTTCGCTCCAGGTTGCAAGGTGAAGAAAATTATACAGGTAGCTCCCCGTGTTTTCGATAAACGATCTAAAAATGAAAAGCGTTGGACCCAATACCAGTGCGAGAAGCAGCAGGACTACGGCAATTCGCATGTTCCATTCACTAAGCACCTTGACGCCTTTGTCTACTCCCAGAACTACGGAAGTGGTCGCGATAAGGGTAATCCCGGCAATGAGTAAAATTTGTGTGATGATCCCGTCTGCCAGCCCGAAAACATGGTTAAGACCGGAAGCGATCTGCTGCACACCAAAACCCAGCGAAGTCGCCAGGCCGAACAAAGTCGCCAGCACTGCAAAAATATCGATGATGTCACCGGTCCTTCCGTAGATGCGATCTCCAAGAAATGGGTAGAAAATAGAACGTATGGTGAGTGGCAAACCTCGAGAATAGGTAAAATAGGAGAGTGCCAGCCCCACGAGTGCATAGACTGCCCAGGGGTGTAATCCCCAGTGCAAAAAGGTGAAATTCATGGCTTCTTCCGCGGCTGCTGCGGTACCGGCTTCTGCCATAGGCGGACTGTTAAAATGCATCACCGGTTCACCTACACCGAAAAAGAGCAGGCCTATTCCCATTCCCGCACTGAAAAGCATCGCGAACCAGGAAAGTGTTTTGAATTCCGGTTTGGCTTTTTGTCCGCCGATCCGAAGATTTCCGAAGCGACTAAACGCCAGGAAGATCAGGAAAACCAGGAAGACGTTCACCGCCAGGATATAGAACCAGTCGGCATTATTGGCGACCCCGGTCTGGAGATCGCTAAAAAAACTTTCTGCACTTTCTTTAAAGATCAGTGTGAGAACGATACTTGCAACGATGATGATCGCCGAGGTAAAGAACACCGGGCCGTTTACCTCGAGACCGAAAATAGATTTCTTTTCATCGCTTCTGGTAATTTTTTCTGCCATAGTTTAATTTTTCAGATTAGAAATAATAGCCAATATTGATATTGAATCGGGCTTCCCATTTCGCATTGGGGTCGCCGGCCGCGAAATCGTCTACGAAATTTCCGCCTAGCCAGGAATGATTGTAACCCGCAGCATAGTCAATATAAGTATAAAGATGCCCCGCTGTCACCAGGACACCGGTAACGTTCATAAAAGAATCTTCGAAACTTTGCGGTTCCTTATCCATATACCCAAAATCATTATAGAATTGCAGGTTGGATACAGGTCCCCAGCTTACCGGAACATTTCTGGAGATTGCCGCAGTATAGACCTTGAAATTTGCGGCTACCTCGTAAGGCACGCCGTAAGCACCCATCTGGATTACTTGGTCGCTTGTTCCCGGAGCGTTTTTTGGATCATGGCCGGCTTTGATAGCCTGTAATTTCAGGTTCCAGCGTTGATAATTGACCTCGTAATGAGCAGCCAGCCCATAGTGTGAACCGGTTTCTTCTGTGTCCAGGTTATACAATCCTCCAAACTGAAGGGATGCGCCGAGACGCTGTTCAAAGGTTTCTCCAAATTTGTAGACCAGTTTTCCGTTGATTTGGTTCACCTCTTTGTTGCGCCCTACCACGTCGTAGGCATATCGCGAAGACGAAGATTCAGTCGTTCCGCCGAATTGTAATTCTTCGGAATTTTTATAAAAAGCCAGGTTATATTCGAAGTTTTCTCCTACATGGAGGAACTTCACGCCCATGTCGTGGTCGTCTTCCAGCCCCATATAATAGGTGATATTGAAAAACCAGTTATGAGAATTGTATTGCTGAATGCCAAAAGGAACCTGGTGCAACCCCAGCTGAATTTCATCGGTTTCGCTGAAGCGGTAACCCATCCAGCCCTGTTTTAAAAAGCCGCCCCCAAAGGCTTCAGAATAAATCCGGTATTCGGCGTTTAGGTAAACATCTTTCCAGGAAGCATCAAAATTGACCCGGAACATGTCATAACCAAAATCACCGCCGCGGTTTTTCTGGCCTTCCTTCCAGGAAGAAAGGTTGTAGTTGAATCTTAGGGCTCCGCCAACATTTATTTTTGGCTTTTCCTGCGCTTCCAGTTCACCCAGCGGTAGGATGCATAAAAGGAACAGGCTTATTTTCTGAAGACAAGTAGTAGTTGTTCTCATGTGTTTGAATAAAGCTGTCTTTTTTAAGTTAGCACAGATTTACGGCAACCACATGGCTTTTAATTAAAAATTAGTATTTGGAGCTAAACGTTAGGAAAGAAAAAACTCTCCCGAAGGAGAGCTGTATTTTAAAGGCTTTTGATCGTTTTCCTGATCGCTGTGAGATTGCTTAGGAGTTTTTCCAAATGCGAGAGATCCAGCATATTGGCACCGTCACTTTTAGCATTGGCAGGATCGAAATGGGTTTCAATAAAGAGACCATCTACATGGTTTACCACACCAGCGCGGGCTATGGTTTCGATCATATCTGGTCTGCCGCCGGTTACCCCGCTGCTCTGGTTAGGCTGTTGCAGGGAATGGGTCACATCAAGTACCACTGGCGCGAATTCTCTCATGGTAGGGATCCCGCGGAAATCCACTATAAGATCCTGATAGCCGAACATGGTGCCACGATCGGTTACCATCACCTGCTCGTTCTGGCAATCAGTTACCTTCGTGACGGCATGTTTCATACTTTCCGGACTCATGAATTGTCCTTTTTTCAGATTGACGACTTTTCCCGTTTCTGCTGCCGCGACAACCAGGTCGGTCTGGCGCACCAGGAATGCCGGGATCTGCAGGACATCCACATATTCCGCAGCGAGTTGAGCGTCGCTGATCTCATGAATATCAGTCACTGTTGGAATATCAAAAGTTTCAGAAACCTTCCGAAGGATTTTCAGGGCTTTTTCATCTCCGATCCCGGTAAAACTATCGATGCGGCTGCGATTAGCCTTTTTGAAGGAACCTTTGAAAACATAAGGAATTTCCAGTTTATGGGTAATTTCGACCACACGTTCAGCAATTCGCATCGCCATATCTTCACCTTCAATGGCGCAGGGGCCACATAACAAAAAGAAATTATCGCTGTTTTGGTGTTTGATCTTCGGAATTTTGGAAAGTTTCATATACTCAATTTGTGAGCAAAGATAATTAATCGGCTTCTGAAAATGATTTTTTCAGGAGCCCGATTCTGGCAATTTCCGTAACTTAGGTCTTAGAATCAACAAATCTCATCAGTCATGAAAATCCAAGAGTTTTTAATTCCGCAGCTGAAACAGGAAGTAGCTTTGACCGAAAAATTCCTGAAACGAATTCCAGAAGACAAAATGAGCTGGAAACCGCATGAAAAATCGATGAGCATGCAACAACTGGCCAATCATCTTGCGGAAATTCCAGGGTGGATCACCGGAACGATGGAAGCCGGCGAATGGGATCTTACCGGTTACGAAGCTCCTAATAAAAAGACTGTTTCAGAGATCGTAGCTGATCTGAAAGACAATGCGGCTGCCGCCGAGAAAGCTTTGGAAAAACCCGATGAGGAATATTCTAAAACCTGGAAAATGACCAAGGGTGAGGAGACTGTTTTTGAAATGCCCAAGCTGCAAACTTTGCAAACGGTTGTGATGAACCAGTTCCCGCACCATCGTGCTCAGCTGGGGGTATATTTCAGGTTGTTGGATATTTCGGTGCCATCATCCTACGGGCCTTCGGCAGATGAGCAGTAATAAGGCTTCTTTTTACCTGGTTAGTTTCTTCATGGTCATTGCTTTAGCGCTATTTCTATACTGGCGCGCGGGCATTGGCTGGCAGATTTATGTCCTGCTTTTGGCTGCGGTGGTCTATCTGGTACTCTTCTTTCTGAAAATTTTAAATCTTAAGTAGTTTTAAATCAATTGATTAAATATAATTTCAGAAATAGATGGAATAGCAAAAAATAGCTGTACATTTGCAGCCTGAAAAAATGGGCTATATGTCATCTATTAGAAACATCGCAATTATTGCACACGTTGACCACGGGAAAACTACCCTGGTTGATAAGATTATGTACCACTGTCAGCTTTTCCGCGATAACGAAAGTACCGGAGAACTTATTCTTGATAACAATGACCTGGAACGCGAAAGAGGTATTACCATTACTTCCAAGAACGTTTCGGTTACGTATAAAGACACGAAGATCAATATTATCGATACTCCTGGTCACGCCGATTTTGGTGGTGAGGTAGAGCGTGTATTGAATATGGCAGATGGTGTGCTTCTTTTGGTTGATGCTTTTGAAGGGCCTATGCCTCAAACGCGTTTCGTATTGCAGAAGGCGATCGATCTTGGATTGAAGCCATGTGTGGTGATCAATAAAGTTGATAAGGAAAACTGTACTCCAGACGAGGTTCATGAAAAGGTTTTTGACCTCATGTTCGAACTGGGTGCAGAAGAGTGGCAGCTGGATTTCCCAACCGTTTATGGTTCGGCAAAAAACAACTGGATGAGCGAAGACTGGCAGGATCAGACTGAAAATATTGAGCCGCTTCTGGATATGGTTTTGGAACACATCCCTGAGCCAAAAGTTTCTAAAGACGGAACACCGCAGATGTTGATCACTTCCCTGGATTTCTCTTCTTTTACCGGTCGTATCGCGATTGGTAGACTGCAAAGAGGTATCCTTAAGGAAAACCAGCAGGTTTCTTTGGTGAAACGTGATGGTAGCATCAAGAAATCTAAAATTAAAGAACTACATATTTTTGAAGGTCTTGGTCGCCGTAAGGTTGAGCAGGTGGAAGCCGGTGATATCTGTGCGATCGTTGGTCTGGAAGGATTCGAAATTGGTGATACTGTGGCCGATATCGAAAACCCTGAAGGATTGAAGACCATCGCGATCGATGAGCCTACGATGAGTATGCTTTTCACGATTAACGATTCTCCTTTCTTCGGAAAAGACGGAAAATTCGTGACTTCCCGTCACATAAAGGAACGTTTGATCAAGGAATTGGAGAAAAACCTGGCTCTTAGAGTGGAGGAAACCGATAGCGCCGATAAATTCATGGTTTATGGCCGTGGGGTACTGCATTTATCTGTTTTGATCGAAACTATGCGTCGTGAAGGTTATGAATTGCAGATCGGTCAGCCTCAGGTGATCATTAAGGAAATTGACGGAGTGAAATGTGAGCCGGTTGAAGAGCTTACGATCGATCTTCCGGAAGATGTTTCTGGTAAGGCCGTGGAAATGGTGACCATGAGAAAAGGGGAGATGTTGAGTATGGAAGCTCGCGGTGATCGTATGAATATCCAGTTCATCATTCCTTCAAGAGGAATCATTGGTTTGAGAAACCAGTTGCTTACGGCTACTGCCGGTGAAGCGATCATGGCTCACCGATATAAAGAATACCAGCCAATCAAAGGTGGAATTCCGGAGCGCCAGAATGGTTCTTTGGTTTCTATGGAAAAAGGTAAGGCAATTCCTTATTCTATCGATAAACTTCAGGACCGTGGAAGATTCTTCGTGGATCCGGGAGAGGATATTTACGAAGGGCAGGTTATCGGTGAGAACTCACGCCAGGATGATATGGTGGTGAATATCACGAAAACGAAAAAACTTTCGAACGTACGTTCTTCAGGAGCCGATGAAAAAGCGAAGATCGTTCCGGCGATCAAGTTTTCTCTGGAAGAAGCTTTGGAATATATTCAGAAAGATGAGTATGTGGAAGTTACTCCAAACCACCTGAGACTAAGAAAGGTTTTATTGACAGAGAACGAAAGAAAAAGATCCAAAGCGATCTAACATTGTTGAAATAATACTGACTAAGCCTGCCTTCGGGCGGGCTTTTTAATGATTTTTACCGAATGGAATTTGTAGGAATTACTCTGACTGAATGGATTGGCTACCTCGCCTCGTTTTTTGTGATGATCTCTTTCTTTATGCGCAACATCATCACCCTGCGTTACGTGAACAGCGTAGGTTGCAGCTTTTTTATCGCCTACGGAATATTATTGGGCTCCTGGCCGGTCATTATCACCAACGTGGCAATTCTGGCTGTTAATTTTTACTATCTTTTCATCAACAAGAGAAAACCGGAAACCACTTAGGAATTCGTTTTGGAATCGATTTAAAAGATTTTTCTTCCTTCCTGGAAGCGGAAATAGCTTAAAGTAGCCTTGATCCTGAATAACAATTTCTGAAAATCAGTTGCTGAAATAGTGTGTTTTTCGTTTCTGGTTTTGCAGTTTGATTTGCTTCTTCAATAAACCGGCTGAGCGGGTTTCGTAGAAGATATCCAAATCTTCATTTCCAAGGTATGCACTGATTAGAATTTTTTGCCCGGCAAGTACAAGCAGGCTGTCTTTTACAATTCTGAAAAAGTCTCTATACACTGTAATTTGATAGGTGCCCGCTGGAATTTCCAATTGAAACCTTCCAAGCGAATCGGTTGCTTGCTGGTACAAAAGCGCTTCTTCTTGAATAATTTTAATGGATGCATTTTCTAGCGGAAGCGAATCTTCCCGGTTTAAAACGAGACCTTCCAGCCATCCGTTTTGGGACCGATTTTGAATCTTCTCCTTTTCGATGGTTATTTCAGAAGGTAATCCAACCACATTCAAACAAACCGATCGCTTTCTATTGAATACGGAACAGCTGGAGAGGAGCAGGAAAAGCAATAAAATTTTTACACATTTATTCATACAATAATTACCGAATCCACAGCTGAAATGTTCAAAATAAAGTCATCTTCTTTAAAAGTACACTAGCTTCCATTTCCGGAGATAGTAAAAGATGAACAAAAAAAAGATTCCTGAAAATAGGCCATACTTCAGGAAGACAATTTAAAATCCTTTCGAAAGCAAGAATATCAGCACTGGAATTCAAATATCACAGGCCGTTCACGTTTTTTGGTACTATCTATCAATATTCCACTTTTTCGGCAGCCGCTACAGCAGCGCCGATAATTCCGGAATCATTCCGAAGTTTTGCCGGGATCATTCGCACGTCCTGGTTGAGAAAATGTACGAATTTGTCCCAGTCGTTTGAAATTCCGCCGCCAATGATAAGGAGATCGGGACAAATAATTCGCTGGATGTAGTTGAGAAACGTATCAAACCTTTTTCCCCATTCCTCGTAACTGAGATTCTGTGAAGTCTTGATGGAGGAAGCCGCCCAGTCTTCAATTTTGATGAATTCCTTGTAGGGGATCTGTCCCAGTTCGAAATTCGGAATGAGCTCGCCATTGAGGTAAGCGCCACTTCCGAGGCCCGTTCCCACGGTAATCGTAACCACGAGGCCTTTTTCATTTTGCCCGGCACCAAATCTCATTTCCGCAATTCCGGCGGCATCGGCATCGTTGAGCATGGTAAATGCCTGGCCGGTGACTTCCTGGAATAATTTATCTACGGAAACTCCCACCCAGTCTGCATGAAGATTGCCGGGATGCTTGCACACCCCATTCTTGATGATGCTTGGGAAACCGCAGCCTACCAATCCCGAATAATTGAAATGATCGAGCATTTCATCCACGCTTTGAGCAATATCTTCGGGTTTACGGGAATTGGGGGTAGTGATGCGATGGGTATCACCGTTAATTTCTCCGGTTTTAATGTTAACCAGTCCGCCTTTCAGGCTCGAACCTCCGATGTCTATTCCCAGTATTTCCATAAATTCAGTAGATGATGATCACAATTTAGGAAAAAGAAAGTTTCCCGCCATAGAAACCGGCAGGGCAGTATGCTATTAAACCGATTTCTGTACGACTTCAAATACTCGTTGCCCGTCACATTTCAGGGTTTTTGAAGGGTATTTCAGCAACAGGGCGTAATCATGGGTGGCCATGAGAATGGTATTTCCGTTTTTACTGATCTCCTGCAACACTTCCATCACTTCCACGGAAGTTTGGGGATCTAGGTTTCCGGTAGGCTCATCAGCCAGAATGAGTTCGGGTTTGTTCAGTAGAGCGCGGGCTATGGCCACACGCTGCTGTTCCCCACCAGAAAGCTGGTAAGGATATTTGAAACCTTTGGTTTTCATTCCAACCTTGTCCAGCACCTCGTCTATACGATGATCCATCTCGCTTTTGTTCTTCCAGCCGGTAGCTTTCAGCACAAAAAGCAGGTTGTCTTTCACCGTACGGTCTGTGAGCAATTTAAAATCCTGGAAGACCACGCCCAATTTTCGACGTAAGAACGGGATGTCTTTTTCCTTTAAAGTTCTGAGGTTATAATCCACAATATGGCCCTCTCCTTCTTTCAGCGGCAGGTCGCCATACAGTGTTTTCATGAAACTGCTTTTCCCGGTTCCCGTCTTCCCGATAAGGTATACAAAATCACCTTTATTTACGGTAACATCAACTTCAGATAAGATCAGACTTTCACGCTGGTAGATCGCCGCGTTCTTTAATTCCAGGACAGGTTGAGACATGAATTATTTTTGGATTAGGATTGTAAAGGTATTTTCAAAAATACAGATTTCAAAAATGCCTGGCACACTTTTTTCTTCGTTAACATAATTATAGAACTTAATGCACGTTATAGGTTAGCGCATTAATTTATCTTTGAATTCCAATCTAAAACGCAATAAATGACAATTAAGAAAGCTTACCTGCTGGTCTTTTTTATTTCTCTTTCGTTTACCGCACTGGCACAGCAATCGGCGGCTTATACCCATGAGCTGGTCGACTTCAACCGGGCGCTGGAATTGTACAATAATGAGCAGTTCCTCGCTGCCCAGAACCTTTTTGATAAGGTGAAAGACAATACCGAAGACGAAAAGATCAAAGGCGACTGTGCATATTACATCGCCAATGCTGCAGTAAGGCTGAACCAGCCCGGGGCCGATGACCTGATGGAAGATTTTGTGACCCGTTATCCTACCAGCACCAAGACCAATTCGGCTTATTTAGATGTGGCCGATTATTATTTTAAAACCGGAAAATATCCGCTTGCACGGAGATGGTACGACCGCGTGGACGAAAAGGCAATGAGCCGAAAGGACCGTGAACGCTTCTACTTCAATAACGGGTATGCTTATTTCCGTTCGAATGATAAGGAAAAGGCGGAAACTTATTTCAATAAGGTTCGTGATTCCAAAGAGTATGGAGCGCAGGCAAAATATTATTTAGGCTACATCGCTTACGAAGGCGACGATTATGAATCGGCGAATGAATACTTTGAAGAAGTGAAAGGAAATCAGCGTTATTCTGAAGACCTTTCCTATTTCCAGGCAGATATGAATTTCAAGCTAGGAAATTTCCAAAAAGCGATCGATCAGGGACTGGAGAATCTTCCGAAGTCCAATCCGCAGGAAAAATCCCAACTGAACAAGATCATCGGGGAAAGCTATTTCAATTTAGGACAATATGACCAGGCCATTCCGTATTTAAAAGAATATGGCGGCATGCGCGGAAAATGGAACAATACCGATTATTACCAGCTTGGATATGCTTATTACAAGCAGGGCGATTTTGAAGCCGCGATCAATGAATTCAACAAGATCATAGACGGGCAAAACGCGATCGCTCAAAATGCCTATTATCACCTGGCTCAATCTTACCTGAACCTGGACCAGAAGCAACAGGCGCTGAATGCTTTTAAAAATGCCAGCGAAATGGAATTTGATGTGAAAATTCAACAGGATGCTTTGCTGAATTATGCCAAGCTGAGTTATGAGATCGGGAACTCGTACGAGAGTCCGTCGCAGGTTTTGATGACCTATATCAATAAGTATCCTGAATCTGAACATCGCCAGGAAATGGAGAGTTTATTAATCGATTCTTTCATCACTTCCAAGAATTATGAAGAGGCGATGAGGTTACTGGAGAATAACCGAAATTTCAGCGATAAACAAGCTTACCAGAAAGTGGCTTATTATTACGGACTGGAATTATACGAGCAGGGAAATTATTACGATGCGATCAAGAATTTTGACAAGGCCTTGAGCGAACCTCGGGACCAGGTAATTACTGCCAAAGCAACTTTCTGGAAGGCGGAAAGCGAATACAACGTAAACCGTATGGAGGATGCGATCCTTGGCTACCGGGAATTCCGTGGAATGACTGCTGCTAAAGGAACCGATGAATATAAAGACCTCGATTACAATATTGGTTACGCGTATTTCAAAAAGAATGATTACGCAAAAGCCATTGATTATTTCAAATCTTATTCTTCCAGCGCAGAGGCTCAGGGCTCTAAAAAGAATGATGCACTATTGCGTTTGGGAGATACCTATTTTGTGAACAGCCAGTACTGGCCGGCGATGGAAACTTACCAAAGGGCGATCGACAACGGGGTGACGAATGGTGATTATGCAGCCTTTCAGAAGGCGATCAGCTACGGATTTGTGGGCAGGAACGATACCAAAATCGAAGAGCTGAACAGCTTCCTAAACCGCTACCCAAGATCTTCTTACCGTGATGATGCGATGTTCGAACTGGGAAACACCTATGTGGCGAACAATAATACTTCCCAGGCGATCCAGGCTTATAACAGGTTGATTCGCGATGTGCCGGAAAGTGCTTTGGTACCAAAGGCCATGTTGAGACAGGGATTGATCTATTATAACGGGAACGAGGGAAATAAAGCCTTGGAACGTTTAAGAAAAGTAGTAGCTGAATATCCAAATACTCCGGAAGCCAAGCAGGCAGTTTCCACCGCGAGAAATGTGTACGTGGATCTTGGTCGTACCGATGAGTATGCAAGCTGGGTTCGAAATATCGATTTTGTGGAAGTGAGCGATGCCGACCTGGATAACACGACTTACGAGGCTGCGGAAAATCAATATTTGAACGACAATACGGCGCAGGCAATTTCGAATTTTGAAAAATATGTACGGGATTTCCCGAATGGAATACATTCCATTAATGCCAATTTCTACCTGGCGCAGTTGTATTACCGCGACGGAAAAGTGGATAAATCAATTCCACATTATAAATATGTGACCACCAAACCGAAAAATGAGTTCAGTGAGCAGTCGCTGGCCAGACTTTCAGAAATATACCTAGAGAAGAAGAATTATGCTGAAGCCTTGCCATTGCTGGAAAAACTTGAAAAGCAGGCCGATAATGATCAAAATGTGGTTTTTGCTCAATCAAATTTGATGAAATCGTATTACGAAACCGGCAATTTTGCGAAAGCCAATCAATATGCCGAGAAGGTATTGAGTAACCCTGCTTCCGAAGAAGCGGCTAAAAATGATGCGCGGGTGATGGTGGCAAGAGCGGCAATCCAGTCGGGTAATGAAAGCAAGGCACGTTCGGCTTATAAGGAAGTTCAGAAAACGGCCAAAGGGGAACTGGCGGCAGAAGCACTGTATTACGATGCTTATTTCAAAAATAAGGACCGCAATTATGAAGCTTCCAATGCAGCAGTTCAGATCCTGGCAAAAGATTTTTCAGGTTATAAGCTCTGGGGAGCGAAAGGACTGGTCCTGATGGCCAAGAATTTCTATGCGCTCGATGACGCATACCAGGCCACTTATATTTTGGATAACGTGATCAAGAACTTCCAGAAATACCCGGAAGTGGTAGCCGAAGCGAAAGCAGAACAGGCCCGAATCAAAACCCAGGAAGCGAAGACCAATTCTTCCGTAGAAACAAATAACTAAACTTAATCTCAACTAGATTCTTAGCTATATGCGATCAAAAGCAATCAGGAAAAGTCTCCTACTATTCATTTCTATCTGCGGCGGAGTTCTTTACGCGCAGGATCCAATAGGCAGCGAGACCGTAACAGTGGTCAAACCGTATACGCCATCAGTAAAAGATGCGAACAAGATTCGTGAAACTCCTACTCGCAGTGACTCGGTCACGCTTCAGAAAAAACCGGTGAAATATTCCATATTTTCGGTGCCTGTGGCTTCGACTTTTACTCCGGCAAAGGGACGTGCCACGGTCGTTGAACGCGAACATCCACCAAAAGTGTATGATAATTATGCCACGCTTGGCTTCGGAAATTATTCGAATGTCCTGGCCGAATTCTACTCGAATCTCGAGATAGATCGCGGCAGCAATTTTGGGATATTCATGAACCACAATTCATCTCAGGGCGGCATTGACGGCGTGGAACTCGAAAATAAATTCTATGATACCGAGCTCAATTTGAGTTACAATATGCGGGATCGCGATTATTCGTGGATGACCGAAGTTGGCGGCGAACACCAGCTTTTTAACTGGTATGGGCTTCCCGAAAACAACGGTTTAAGCGAATCACAATTACTGGCGATCGATCCCGGCCACAGTCTTTTTTCAGCCTATTTAGGCGGCGAAATAGATTTGTATGACTCCTTCTTTAAATCGGCAGATGCGAAATTGCGTTATACCGGCGATAGCTACGCTACTTCCGAACTGCGTTTTACAGCTAATACTGATCTGGAGCTGGAAATTGCAGAAGAGCTGATCTCGATCGATCTCGGAGCCGATATCCTGAACGGAAGTTTTGAGGATGGGTATTTTACCAGTCCCGGTGATGAATATACCTATCTGAATTTTTCTGCGACTCCCAGTTTACTGATTTTACGCGATGATTTGAGCATCAATCTGGGAGTTTCTTTTGTATACGGAATGGACACGAAAAATAGCGATAACAGCTTTTACCTGTATCCAGCGGTTACCGCGAGTTACCGACTCGCTGGCGATTATTTCACCGCTTATGCCGGTCTGGAAGGTGGGCTGAACCAGAACAGCTATTACGACCTGTTTCAGGAAAACCCATATGTGTCACCAACGCTGGATATCATGCCTACTGATAATGAATACAACGGATATTTGGGCGGTAAAGGGAAGCTGAGCAACGCATTCTCCTACAACCTGAGAGCCAGCTATAATTCAGAATTCAATAAGCCACTTTTCCGAAGAAATTATGATGCTTCTTCGCTTGCGGCGGAAGATTATACTTATGGCAACAGCTTTGGAGTGGTGTATGACGATGTGAAAACCCTGTCATTTTTTGCCGAAATCAACGTGGATGTAAACAATGATTTCCGTTTAGGTCTAAGCGGGGAATTCTTTGATTATTCTACTGATGAGCAGGTCGAAGCCTGGAATTTGCCAAATATGAAGGCCAGCCTGAATGCCGATTATCAGATCACTGATAAATGGTATACCGGTGCCAATCTATTCTATGTGGGCGAGCGAATGGACCAGTATAGTAGTGTGAATGACGCTTCGGCGCCAATGACTGTGACCTTAGACAGCTATTTTGATGTGAATGCTCATCTGGGCTATCGCTTCAACGACCGCCTGTCAGCATTTCTTAAGGGAAGTAACCTGTTGAACAATAATTATCAGAAATGGATGGATTATGATGTTCAGGGAGTGCAGGTGCTTGCCGGAGCCACCTATAAATTCGATTTCTAACTCTGAAATTAGAAGTTTACAGCATCAAAAAACCTTCAGAAAAACTGAAGGTTTTTTTCGTTTCTAGTCTGCCAGGTCACGAGGTTTCATCGTTTCTCCGTTTTTGATCACGTAAATGATACTACTGGTATTTTCAATATCTTCCAGCGGATTCTTATTCAGGATCAGGATATCTCCAATTTTTCCTTTTTCGATAGCGCCGTAATCTTTTTCCAAACCGAAGAATTTCGGTCCGTTGATGACTGAAGTTTGCAGAGCCTGGGCAGGTGTAAGACCTGCATCAACCAGGGCTTTTAATTCAGCGTGCAGGGATTGGCCGGGATACACGAAGGAGTTGTAAGCGCCGCAGTCTGATCCCGCGACGATATTTACTCCGGAATTGAACATGGGGACGATCATTTTTTCACTGAGTTCCTGGACTTTGCTTCGCATGGTATTGCCAGAGGCTTTTGCCTGTTTTGCGGCATCTATCCTGCGCTGGTATGTCTTCCTGATGCCTCTGCCAATATGTTCCAGGGTACTGTCCTGTCCATGATCGGTATCGGCCAGCCCGGAAAGTACTTTGCCTATATGAAGGGTAGGAGTAATACTGGTTTTCTGAACCTTCAGTTTCGAAAAGACCATATTGGCCAGGTTCTCATCATAAGAATCTACCAGGTCGTTCATCATTCCGTAGCCCAGGCCAAGATTGCTCAGGCTGTCAGCTTTCGGGGAGCAGGCTTTGATGATATAATACATATGTTCACTCCCGTCGAGACCGTAATCTACTGCGGTAAGGAAATTGGCATCCATCGGCATATGACCTGTGGTTTTCATTCCGCGTTTTTCAGCCTCCTGGATGATCTTGTAAAAATTTTCAGGAGTGATACTTCCGTCGTAGATCTTTACGAAATCTACCTTCATATCCTGAAGCGAATCCAGAGCTTGCTGAACATCCTGGTCGCTGACTACTGAAATCGAACCTTCCCAGGCAGGATCTTTCCCATCCAGTTTCGGCCCGGAGGTGAAAATTCTGGGGCCTTCCAGTTTTCCGCTTTCAATATTTTTTTTCCAGCTCAGGAGCTGTGGTGTAATATCTCCACCGGCATCCCGAACGGTAGTGATTCCGTAGGAAAGGAACAATTTTAGGAAATCCTTGTTTTCTTTTGCAAGTTGCTCTCCGCCGCGGAAATGAACGTGCATGTCCCACAACCCAGGAATGAGGAATTTACCCTGTGCGTCCAGCGTTTCCGAAGAGTCATAATTGTCGCGACCGCTCATGGGGCCGGTGTAAGCGATCGTATCATCTTTGATCCCGATCATCTGGTTCCTGATGACCTGGTTGTTCTTCACATCCACGATATTCGCGTTGGTGATGAGCAAATCATAATCCCCACGACTGTTATCGTCGCAGGAAATCAGAAGGATGGAAAATAGAAGTAGAATATGTAGTTTTTTCATAGTGCAGGTTTACTGGTAGCTCATTCCGAGATAAGCGACCCAATGTGTTGGTTTTGCGGGAGCGGTGGTTCCCATCCCTAGATCGGTGACCGGGATATGTTCATTGTAAAGGCTGGAACGGTAGCCAATCAGGCTGCCATTCAGGTTCTGGTGGTTTAGCATCATGTTCAGTTTATTAGCAAATAATAAACCAAACGGGACCGAGTACCTTCCGCACCAGGTCCAATCGTACTGTTTATAATTATTTCCATCAACCGTGTACTGGTTGAACTGCTTAATTTTTTCTTCGGAAAGTGTTCCTTTTAGGGTTTCTTCAATAATCTTTTCATCTTTCTGGTGGGCCCTGGCATTGCCAATACTGTCGGTCCCAAAAGGCGCCAGGTCACTGCCGCCCCAATCTTCACTACCGTAATGTATCGCGTCGTTGGAAATGACGATGGCGACATCCTGGCCAAACTCCAGCTGCTCTGTTATTAATACTTCCTTCGTCGCCCTGGCGAGTTCTTCGGAAAATTGCTGCATATCGCTGAATTTCATGTAGGGTACCAAAACGGGAATGATTTCCACATTCTTGTCTTTTTTCTGAAGAAACGGCACTATGGCTTCCAGGGAATGCTCGAGTTGCATCATCGAATCATGGACGATATAGACTTCTGGATCCAGGTTTTTCAGGATCTTCTCCCTTAGGGCTGAAATTTTTACTTTTCCGTAGGGCGCTTCCCAATTATCAAAATCGCCAAAAATCAGTTGGTCTGCCAGGTCGTAATTTTTCGCTCTGTGTGCAACGCCCACCAGGATGACGGTTGACGCCTGGATGCCGGAAAGCGTCCTGGCATATAAACCACCGGCATAGGTGTAATCATCGTGGGGGTTGATCACCGCTTTGTAGATTTCGTGGTTGGGCATCTTATCTTCGGAAGCGATTCTGGCGTAGACACTATCCATTTGCCAGGCGTGTTTGGCAAAACCTATGGAATCATGAAAATGCCTGGTTCTTTCTTCCGGTTGCTGGGCGAACACCACCGAAAAAATAAAAAAACAAACTATCGAAAGCCTGAAATTCATGTAGTGGTAATTTGCCCTAAATTAGGCTTTTTTGGGCAATTTTCGACTATCTCGCGTCCTGTCCATTTTTTAAATTATGGTGAAAAGCGGGAAAAAGTATATTTTAGTCGCCTAACTGTATAGCTAAAATACATGGCCAAAAAATTCAGGCGGATTAACCGCGACCGACCCTACCTGAACCTCCTTGACGTCCTGGTAAAAGAAAAAACATTCCTTTCCATCGTGATCGTGGGAATCATTCTCGCAGGAATCATGACCGGTTACCCGCGTGGGGCCATGTGGCTGGGCTTTTTCTTCGCGGCTTACGCAACCGTAGCCAATGACAGTATTCAGTCTCTCGGGACTTTTATTGAAAGTAATAAAGCCAAGAAATGGTGGATCTTATGGCTTTTTGTGGGAAGCATTTTCGTAGCAACGGTGGCATTCAGCTGGGTGTATTTTGATGGGGATGTAACCTATCAGCGTTTGTTGAATCCTGACGGGACTTCAGATTATCCACATCCGGAGCGGTTCAGTTTCTTTCAGATCATCGCCCCATTGGTGCTGCTCATCCTTACTCGTTTAAGAATGCCAGTTTCTACTACTTTCCTCATCTTAAGTGTATTTAGCGCTGATACTTCCGGGATCACATCGGTGATCGGGAAAAGCTTATCGGGTTACGTACTGGCATTCATCCTGTCTTTTGCCGTCTGGTATTTTTCCTATAATATCATCAGGAAATATTTTAAAAGCCGCAATGCTAGCAATGTCTGGACCGCCGTTCAATGGATCGTTAGCGGAACGCTCTGGGCTGTCTGGGTGATGCAGGACGGCGCCAATATTGCAGTGTTCCTGCCTCGCCAGCAAAACCTCCTGCAATTCATCATTTTTGCCATTACCATTTTCATGGGCTTAGGCCTGCTATTCTATCTACGTGGCGACCGTATTCAGGAAGTGGTCAGCGAGAAATCCCGAATTTCAGATATTCGCGCCGCCACACTTGTAGATTTCACCTATGTATTGCTCTTGATCTATAAACTTTTTATCAGCACCGTGCCAATGAGTACAACCTGGGTGTTCCTGGGTGTTATTGGCGGTAGGGAAATTGCGATTAGCCTGGCCCGTAAGAAAAAGGGCAAAAAACATCGTAATAAAGCTTTTAGGCTCATTACCAGGGATTTTGGCTATGCCTTTTTAGGGTTGATCATTTCCGTAGCGCTGGCCGCAGCAGCCAACCAAACCATTCGCGATACGATTCTCAATGCCTTATCTTCCATTTTATAAAAACATTTCATGAATAAAATTAGCTACATTCTTCTACTTTCTTTCCTCCTTGTTTCCTGCAATTCAAAGGAAAAAGCCGATTTACTGGTTTATAATGCAAAGGTTTATACGGTTGATAGCAGCTTTAGCAAACAGGAAGCTTTTGTTGTGAAAGACGGGAAATTCCTGGCCGTGGGAACTTCTGAAGACCTGAAAGAACAATACGATTCCGATAGCACGTATGATGCCGGCGGAAAAGCCATTTTTCCCGGGCTGATTGATGCACACGCCCATTTCTATAATTTCGGGTTACAACAACGCCGCGTGGATCTCACAGGGACCAGCAGCTTTGCAGAAGTTGTGACGAAAATCGTGAGATTTCAGAATAAATACCAGCTGGATTATATCACCGGTCGTGGCTGGGACCAAAATGACTGGGAGATCAAGGAATTTCCTGTGAAAGATACCCTGGACCAGCTCTTTCCAGATACTCCCGTCGCCATCTCCCGCATCGACGGCCACGCGATATTAGCCAACCAGGCAGCACTGGACCTTGCCGGCATTACCACGGAAACCGATTTTGAAGGTGGCGATATTGAACAAAAAGAGGGGAAACTTACCGGGATCCTGATTGATAATCCCATGGAACTGATCGAAAAAAGCCAGAAAGCACCTGATTTTTCGGAAAGAAAAACAGCCTTACTTGCTGCTGAAAAGATCTGTTTCTCTTACGGTTTAACCACCGTGGATGACGCAGGTCTGGATCGCCAGGTGATCGAAACTATTGACAGCCTTCAGAAAACCGGGGAACTGAAAATGCGGGTGTATGCCATGGTGGCTAATACCCCGCAAAACCTTGATTATTACCTTGATCGTGCCCCTTATAAAACCGACCGCCTGAATGTTCGCTCGGTAAAATTCTACGGGGATGGTGCTCTTGGTTCTCGAGGCGCGGCATTGAAAGAGGAATATTCAGACAGGCACGGGCATTTTGGTGCTTTGCTTTCGCCCGTTTCCGAATTTAAAAAGATCGCCGAGCGCGTGGCAAAAAGTGAATTTCAGATGAATACCCATGCGATTGGAGATTCGGCAAATTACCTGGTGCTGAAGACTTATGATTCACTTCTGAAGGATTCGCCAGACAGGCGCTGGAGAGTGGAACATTCCCAAGTGATCGATTCAGCAGATTTTCATTATTTCAGCAAGAATATCATTCCCTCTGTCCAGCCTACACATGCCACGAGCGACATGTATTGGGCAGAAGATAGATTGGGCGAAAAGAGGATCAAAGGCGCTTACGCTTATCAGAAATTACTAGACCAGGCGGGACTGGTGGCGCTGGGAACTGATTTCCCGGTTGAAAAAGTGAGTCCGTTTTTAACGTTTTACGCAGCGGTTGCCCGCCAGGACACCCAGCAGTTCCCGGAAAACGGATTTATGCCCGAAGAAGCGCTGAGCCGGGAAGAAACTTTAAAAGGCATGACCATCTGGGCCGCTTTTTCCAATTTCGAAGAGAATGAAAAGGGCAGTATCGAACCAGGGAAACTGGCAGATTTCGTGATTCTTGATCGCGATATTATGGAAATTGCCATAGACAGCGTTCCTCAAACGCAGGTCGTCAGAACTTATCTGAATGGGGAAAAAGTTTATGGATCAAATTAGGTATCTTTGCCACTCATAAAAATCTACAACAATGCAAGACGGATTATACGCTAAATTTCATACTTCGAAAGGCGAAATTTTAGCTGAACTGGAATTTGAAAAAACACCGGGAACGGTGGGGAATTTCGTTGGTTTGGCTGAAGGAAAAATAGAGAACAAGGCTAAAACAGCGGGAGAGCCTTATTATGACGGACTGAAATTTCACCGGGTGATCCCAGATTTCATGATCCAGGGAGGTGACCCGAACGGAACCGGAGCCGGTGGCCCGGGTTATAAATTTGATGATGAGATCCATCCGGAGCTCAAGCACGATGCACCCGGAAAATTGTCTATGGCTAATGCAGGTCCCGGAACCAATGGAAGTCAGTTTTTTATCACTCACGTGGAAACTCCATGGTTGGATGGGAAGCACACGGTCTTCGGAAATGTAGTGGAAGGCCAGGATGTGGTAGATAAAATTCAGCAGGGAGATAAAATCGAAAAACTGGAAATCATCAGGCAGGGTGCAGCTGCGGAAAATTTTGACGGAGCTGAAGCTTTTAAAGACTTTCATGCTACCAAAGCCAAAAGGGAAGCCGAAGCTAAAAAAGCTGCTGAAGCAGAAGTTGAGAAACTTGCTGCCGGTTTTGAAAAAACAGCTAGCGGGTTGCGATATAAGATCATCCAGAAAGGCGACGGAATTCAGGCAGAAAAAGGAAAAACCGTATCGGTTCATTATAAAGGTCAGCTGGCCGACGGAACCGTTTTCGATTCTTCTTATAAAAGAAATCAGCCACTCGAATTTCCCATTGGAGTAGGGCATGTGATCCCGGGTTGGGACGAAGGTATCCAGTTGTTACAGGTTGGAGACAAGGCCAGGCTGGTCATTCCTTCAGATCTGGCTTACGGTGAAAGAGGTGCTGGAGGTGTTATTCCACCCAATGCGGTACTGATTTTTGATGTAGAGCTGATGAACGTAAAATAAATTCTTCAGAATTTGATATTTAAAGCGCTGGTATTCCCGGCGCTTTTTTATTTTTATATATGGAAGAACAAGAGCTAGAAAAACTGAAATTCCCGGTTGGGAAATTTGAATGGCCTGCCAATTTCAACGCTGAAGAGCATGTTGCTGCCTGGCAGAAAGATATCGAAGATTTTCCGCTTTCGTTGATCAGTGCGGTAGACGACTTTAGCGAACAGCAATTTGATACACCGTATCGCCCGGATGGCTGGAGCGTGCGGCAACTCATCCATCATATTTCAGACAGTCACTTAAATGCATTTTTACGTTTTAGGTGGACGCTAACGGAAGATACTCCAACCATTAAAACCTATGATCAGGATAAATTTTCCGGCCTGGCTGATTATCAAATGCCGGTAGGTTCCAGCCTGGATCTTATCCTGGCGCTTCATAAAAAATGGGTCTACCTGTTAAAACATATGGAAGAAGCCGACCTTCAAAAAGAGTTTCACCATCCTGAAACTGGGAAAAATGTGAGTTTGCTTACCTGTTTGGGGATGTATGCCTGGCATAGCCGGCATCACCTGGCACATATCCAGAATTTGAAGAAAAGGAAAGGCTGGTAAAACCAGCCTTCATATTATTCGATCACTACCGTCCACTCGCGAACCGACCAGTTCTTGATGAGCCCGTTCTGAACGTAGGGATCATTTTTGGCAAATGTTTCTGCGATTTCCGGGGAATCACTTTTAAAGATCAGTGCTGCACCATCTGCGGGATTAGCAAAAGCTCCCGCTAAAACCAGATGCCCATCTTTTTTAGCGTTTTCGGCATGCTTCAGATGAACCTGCCTGTAAGTTCCCCGTTTTTCGAGATAGTCATCAACTGTTTCGTAAAATAAGATGAAATAGGCCATTTTTACGCTTTGTCCGGTTGCGGAGTCATTCTCAAATATGACTTCACCTTTTTATAGCCTTTCGGGAACATCTTATCTGCATCTTTATCTGAAACTGAAGGGCTGATGACCACATCTTCGCCATGTTTCCAGTTTGCCGGAGTCGCCACTTTCTGGTAAGCCGTAAGCTGAAGAGAATCGATTACGCGCAGCAATTCATCAAAGTTCCTTCCGGTACTCGCCGGGTAAGTGATCATCAGTTTGATGGTCTTATCTGGCCCGATCACGTAAACCGAGCGAACGGTAAGTGTATTATCGGCATTTGGGTGTATCATTCCGTAAAGATCAGAAACCTTACGGTCCTCATCTGCGATAATAGGGAAATTCACCTGTGTATTTTGCGTTTCATTGATGTCATTAATCCATCCTTTATGAGATTCCAGCCCATCTACACTCAGGGCCATCACCTTTACGTTGCGCTTTTCGAATTCATCCTTATAGCGAGCCACGGTTCCCAGCTCGGTGGTGCAAACCGGTGTGTAATCTGCAGGATGGGAAAATAAAATCCCCCAGCCATCTCCCAGGTAATCGTAGAAATTGATCGTACCTTCTGAAGTTTCAGCATCAAAGTTTGGGGCTTTGTCTCCTAATTTCAAATCACTCATAATTCAATTTTTTTAAATTAAACCCTATAAAATCTATAGGGTTATAAAATTACTAAAAATGAAGGGTTTTCGTTTTAAATTCAGGTTAAATTATCCGGCCCATTTTATATTGCAGCCAATGCTTGGTTTTTGATTGGCGGAAACGGGACGGTTGTTCAAGACCGCATCCATCGCCTCGCGCAAATCCCTACCGGAAGGATGAATGCCATTTCCTGGCCGGCTGTCATCCAGCTGCCCGCGATAGATCAGTTTCAGGTCTTCATCAAAAAGGAAAAAATCGGGTGTACACGCCGCGTGATAGGATTTAGCGATCTGCTGCGTCCCGTCATAAAGATATGGAAAGGAATACTGATGTTTCATCGCGACTTCCTGCATTTTTTCCGGGGCATCATCGGGATAATTTACCACGTCATTACTCATGATCGCTGCGGAACCAAAGCCTAAAGGCCGATAATCGTTCGCCAGCCTAACCAGTTCATCGCTAACATGTTTTACGAACGGGCAGTGGTTACAAATGAACATGATGAGCGTTCCTTTCTCTCCCCGCACATCCTTCAGGCCCAGGAGGTGTCCCGTACGCACATCCATTAATTTAAAATCTGGCGCTTGGGTGCCCAGTTCCAGCATGACCGATTCTGTTCTTGCCATCTTTTTTCTATAAATTTAGCCAATAAAACTTGGAAATACTATGGAAAATGATCTGAGCTGGCAGGAATTTGATCGGGTAGAAATGCGAATAGGAACCATCGTCGAGGCTTCGATTTTTGAAGAGGCACGAAACCCGGCTTATAAACTGAAGATCGATTTTGGAGAAAAGATTGGCTATAGGAAATCATCGGCACAGATCACCAAAAGATATCAGCCTGAAGAGCTTATCGGGAAACAGATCGTGGCCGTTATCAATTTTCCGAAGAAACAAATTGCAACATTGATGAGCGAATGCCTCGTGTTGGGATCGGTTGGGCAGGAGAATGATATTGTGCTGCTTTCCAGTGACCTGCCGGTAGAAAACGGCCTGCGGGTAGGTTAATTAGCCTCCTTGAACTTTTTGTGTTCTTCCAGCAGGCTGCGAATATCTTTGTTGTGACCGTACAGCACCATGATATCACCTTTATTCAGTTTGGTGCTGGCGCGGGCTATTCCCTGTACCGCCGTGCAATCCTTGTCGATACCAATCTCGCTCTTTTCGTTGGTCACCTTCATCGTGGTCAAAACTATGAGGTTGAATTCTTTTTTAATGCCGATCTCTTCTACCGTCTTGCCGTCATATTCCTTCGGAATTCGAGTTTCAATGATGCTGTAATCACCGTCCAGTTCAAAACTGTCTACCACGCCCTCGAGATTTAGCCGTTTTGCCCAGCGATCGGCCGTTTCCTTTTCCGGGTGAATGATCTCTGTCACGCCCATGGCTTCAAGCACCATGCGCTGCAGGGGGTCAACTGCCCGGCTAATGAGCCTTTTTACGTGCAGCTGCTTCATGAGTGCCGCGGTCATGATATTGGCTCCCTTGTCTTCCCCAATTCCTACGATCACTACATCGGTATCGCGAAGCGGCAGATTTTTAACGGCTTCAGGATCTGTCGCGTCCAGGCTGATCGCATGAGTGATCTTTTCCTTGATGCTTTCCACCTTACTCATTTTAATGTCCACTCCAATCACTTCGTTGCCCATGCCTGATAATTTTTCAGCAATCGAAGCTCCGAAAATTCCTAAACCAATCACGATATATTTCATAATGCTCTATTTAGTTGATTAAAATCTCATCGGTAGGATAGCGGTAATTCTGATGTTTTACCCGCCTTAGCAGTGCAATCATAATGGTAAGCATGCTAACCCTTCCTATGAACATGGTAAAAATGATGACGATTTTTGAGTAAGCCGAAAGATCGGCCGTTATGCCGGTAGACAATCCCACCGTGCTGTATGCTGAAAAAGATTCAAAAGCGATGCTAAGCAGGGTTTTATCCTCGTCGAAACTAGCGATCAGGAAAACCGAAAATCCAATGACCATCAGCGACAGCGAAATAATTGCAAATGCTCTTCTAACCGAAGCATTCGAAATTTCCCTTTTATAGACCTCGATCCTGTTCTTTCCCCGGGCCAGACTGAAAAAGTTCAGCGTGGCAATGGCGATGGTACTCGTCTTGATCCCACCACCGGTAGATGCTGGAGAAGCCCCGATCCACATCAGTAAAAAAGTGAGCATCAGCGTGCTGAAATGCAATTGCGTCATGTCTACGGAATTGAAGCCTGCAGTACGCGGAGTGGCTGCTCCAAAAAAGGCCACTACGATCTTCCCAAACCAGTTATGCTCGGCCAGCGTATTGTTATATTCAAAACCGTAAAAACCAATCGTTCCCACCGCCAGTAAAATAGAGGTGGTCACAATCACGATACGCGTATTGAGGTTGATCACCCAGGGAGAATAAACGAGTTTGTCTTTGCGGGTAAATCGCAATAGAAAATTTTTAATGCTATACGTGCTGTATTTATATAGATTCAGTACGATGGGGAAGCCAATTCCGCCAAGGATGAAAAGTGCGGCAATCACCAGCTGTAGAGGGTAATTAAACCGGAAAGCAGGTTCGTAAAGGCTGTTTTCCAGGGTGGAAAAACCAGCATTACAAAAACCGCTTACCGCGTGAAAAAGGGAAAAGAAAATGCGGTCTGAAATCATACCGATCTCTTTTTTGCTCAGGCTGATATAAATTAGGAAAGCTCCCACGAGTTCCACAATAATGGTGATGTACAGGATCTTTTTCAACACCCCGATGACCTCGCCGATCTTCTCCGAATTCGTGGCGTCTTTCAGCATTAACTGACTTTTATAGGAGGTCTGCCCCCTGAAAAAGTAACTGAAATAACTGGCAAATGTCATGATCCCGAGTCCGCCAAGTTGCATCAGCAGCACCAGCACACCCTGGCCAAAGGCAGTAAAATAAGAGCCCGTATCCACCACGATCAAACCGGTCACACAAACGGCGCTGGTCGAGGTAAAGAGCGCATCCAGGAAAGAAATTCCATCGTGAGTCGCTTTGGGTAACATGAGCAGGCACGCGCCTAATAAAATAATACTTAAAAAACTGATAATGAAAAGCTGGGCGGGATTCAGGTGTTCGTTCCGGAATTTGAATTCCACGGTTGAAAATTCCCTGATAAAGAAGATGAAAAGTGCCAAATAGAGGTAGAACATCTTGTTCAACACTTCGAGAAAGAAAAAGCTTTCCCTAATAAAGTCAATTTTTACCAGGATGAGAATGAAAAAAAGCGCCCCGAGAATCGTGTCAAAAATGCGAACCTTCAACCGAAATTTGATCTTAAAAAAGGCATATCTCAGGATGATCGCCACCACGCCGGTAATGAGCGTGAAGAAATAAAGATGGTTCAGTTGTTCTTCTTCGTATCGCTGATGCCGGAAACCAAGATCGTACACGGCAACAAGAATGGTCACCAGGCTAAGGAAAAAAGCGAATTTATTCAGGAAATCTAAGAATCGCTCGTTCTGTAGCCAGCTTCTGAATCCAGAAAATTTCACAGCAAAGTAGTTTTAAGCATACGCTTTTTTCTTCCGAAGAAATCTTCAAATTTCTCCAATTTAAGGCTACAAAGTTATCCAAATTAAACTGAAGACTGCTAAAATTTCCCTAAAGTCTCTTTACATCTCCTGACCAAAAAAAATGGCATTCATCAGTAACTTGTTGGTTCCAAACCAGAAGGCACGAAAATTAGTATCATCGGTGAACAATAAAATTTCGCCGCGCCCATTTCCAATCTTTTTAAAAGCAACCGTTCCTGCCAGTGCCTCCAGATTCGGTTTGCTGATGTAACCGCTTAACAGCGGATTTTCGGTATACTGCAGCGGGTTGTTGTAACTTTCCTCTTCGGCTTCCATAAAAATGGTATTATCCCTGAAAAGTGGGATGCGGTCACCGGAATAGCCAAAGCCTATTGGGTGCGAACGGTCCAGACGTGCCTCAAAAATAGCGCCGCCAATGACCTGCGCACCCCGGAAATCACCACGCTGTTCAAAACTGATATTTTTGGCGGGTACGTTCGTGCTCTTTAATTTGATATCAACCAGTTTTTGTCGTTGCAGCCAGTTGATGGCCCTTCCGTAGGCGATAAGTGTCCCCCCGTTTTTGGTCCATTCGTCCAGTTTCTTGGCCACATTTTCGTCCAGGCCACCCCAGAGCGGCGGTAAAATAATATCGGTATAATTGGCAAGATTTGCCCTGTTGAGATTACGCGTATCGAGTTTGGTGATCTTCATGTTATAACGCTGGTCGAATAAATGCCAGATTTCTCCCGCATCATAAGAACTGATACCCTCACCAACAACCAGTGCCACTTTTTGAGCTTGCAGCGGCCTGAATTCCCCGCTTCCGAGGTTAATGCCTCCAGACATTCCCGTATTCACCCCGGTGATCTGAACCTTGGTCTCTTCGGAAAGTTTTACCAAAAATTCGTGAATTTCTGAAGGAGTGAGTTGCTGGTTCACGACCGGGATCATGATGCTGCCATAAGTAAATTCTGAAGCGCCAAAACGGAAAGGCTGCATCGCGACTTTTGCCCGCAGGCCTTTTGCCAGAATCTGGTTAAGGGCTTTGGGTGCATAATAGTTGTTCCAGTCTAAAAGGTAGGCATAGGAACTCTTTTCGGGAGCTGAAGGGGAAGGCATTTCAAAATTGGAAATTTCCTTGCCGGCTACCGAAGCGGAGGCGTTTTCCTCGTAATCCAGATTGAAGGCTAGGGGAAAGGTCCAGGCCGAAATGTCGTAAAACAGGCTGTCCTGGAAGCTGGTTCTTTTCTCGAACATGGCTGTTACCAGTCTTTGCTGGCGCTGATTCTTAGGAATGACGAAGGCGGTGCCTTTTTCAAATTTTTTCCCGTTAGAGCTGAAGTCTTCTTTGAGCTCATGGACCTTTATCTGATGTTGCCGCATGATCTTTGCCAGTTCCCAGGCTCTCGCGGGATCGCTGCTACTGCCAAAAACATACGCCCCGTTTCCGGCTGATTTTCGGGATTCCCTATAAAAGTCACGTTGATAATTCAGCAATTTGCTGCGCATTTTTGTAGCTGCTTCGAGCGTGGAAAGGGCAGCTGTAAACTGGTTCCTGATGGTAAATGGGAAAGTCAGGACGCCATTATCGGTTTCCTGTGCATGTCCCCGGGAACTGGCCTGCTCGAATAGGATTCCAATACTTCCATTGATATCGGGGAAAGTGGATCCTTTTCCGTAGTAAAAATCATCATAATTCTCTTCGGTAAAATAGAGAGAGCCAATTTTGTCAAAAGCTTTGGCGTGGTAAGTCCCGATCTCTTTGGTAAGATCCTGGTTCAGTTGAGGCGTAAGGGGATGCGTCCTGGAAGGTATCCCCGGCTGAAAAAAGAAAGTGGAATTTGATCCCATTTCATGATGATCTGTGAGGATATTCGGGTACCACTTATGAAAAGTTTCGATCCGGGCCTGGGATTCAGGCAATTGTACCGGCAGCCAGTCGCGGTTCATGTCGAACCAGTAATGATTGGTGCGGCCGCCCGGCCAGATCTCGTCATATTCGCGGTCCTGGGGATCGGTATTGATGTTGCTGCTTTTATTGGTATTGGCCCAGTAGGCAAATCGTTGTAACCCATCGGGGTTAAATGAGGGATCGAGGAGAATGATCGTGTTCTTCAGTTTTTCTTCGATTGCCGGACCCTGTGCTGCAGCCAGGTAGTAGGCGTAAAGCAGGGCAGCGTTGGAACCACTGGGTTCATTTCCATGAATGGAAAATCCCTGGTTGATCACCACCGGCATATTTTCGGTATCGTTCTGCTTGGATTGGGTCTCCAGCAGCTGCAGGTGTTCCTGCCTGATATTTTCCAGGTTCTGAATATTTTCTTCGGAAGAGATGCGCAGTAATATCAATGGCCGGCCTTCGTAGGTAAAACCTCTTTCTTCCAGACTGATCCTCGGTGATACTTCAGCCAGTTTGCGCATGTACTGCACGAGCCTGTCATGGCTTACATGCCATTCGCCGGGAATGAAACCGATCACTTCCTGAGGTGTAGGAATATTTTGATTGTAGGAGATATCCTGCGGAAGATAATATTTCAGGCTCAGGCTGTCATTTTGGGAATGGCTAAGAAAGCTGATTAGCAGGCAGCAGAGGAAGAGTTTTTTCATGTCCAGAGATTTTCGAAAGTCTAAATATAAAAAAACCGCCCTTTTTTGGAGGACGGTCTTTTCAATATACTAAGATCAAAATTTAAATATCGTCAAAGCTAACATCGGTAAACTTATCAGGATTAGAGCCGGTAACAGCAGCTTCCTGCTCGAAATCGTTCTCATATTCCTTCTTAAAATCTTTTTGATGGCGCTCACTGATCACTTCCTCACCTTTTTCATTGATGATGTAGTTGGTCATTTCTTCCAGAATTTCTCTAAATCCGTCAAAATCTTCTTTGTACAAATAGATCTTGTGCTTTTTGTAATAGAAAGAACCGTCGTCATTTGTGAACTTCTTACTTTCCGTAATGGTTAAGTAATAATCGTCGGCACGGGTTGATCGCACATCAAAAAAATAGGTTCTTCTTCCCGCTCTTAAAACTTTAGAGAATATTTCTTCTTTCTCCATCATTCCCTTGTCGCTCATAAAATTGATTCTTTAATGGTTTGTTTTGTTGAGCTCAAAAATCTAAAAATTTTTAACATCTAACAAAAAATTTTCACATTTCTTTTTCATTTAACTGTTTTGCATAGAGCTCCTTGTAATATCCATCTTGTTTCAATAATTGCAGGTGAGTGCCCTGTTGAATGATCTTTCCGTCTTCGAGAATGATGATTTTATCGGCATTTTTAGCGGAAGAAATTCGGTGACTAACAATAATGGTCGTTTTATTCCTGGTGATCTCGAACAGGTTGTTCAGGATCTCTTCTTCAGTTTCGGTATCTACCGCGGAAAGGCAGTCGTCAAAAAGCAAAATTTCAGGGTCATGAATGATAGCCCTGGCAATGCTTACTCGCTGCTTCTGTCCTCCGGAAAGTGTGATCCCACGTTCCCCCAACACCGTATCATAAGCTTTGCTGAAATTCATGATATTCTTATGTACCGACGCATTTTTCGCAGCCTGTATGATCTCTTCTTCCGTGGCATCGGTTTTTCCGAAGTTGATATTGTTACGGATGGAATCGCTAAAAAGGAAGGCATCCTGCGGAACATACCCAATACTTTGACGGAGGCTTTCCAGGTTCAGCTGCTGGATATTGGTTTGATCAATCAGGATCTCACCCTGTTCAATATCGTATAATCTTCCGATCAATTCCAGGATCGTGGATTTTCCAGATCCGGTTTTCCCAATTATGGCCAAAGTTTCTCCTTTTTTGACGTCGAAGGAAACGTCTTTCAAAGCAGTAATATTCGTGTCGTCGTACGTGAAAGTAACATGCTTAAAGCTGATTTCACCGTTAATTGTATCCGGTTCCTGTTTAGGGCTCGTAATCTCCGGTTGGACACTCAGAAACTCATTGATACGTTCCTGTGAGGCTTCAGCCTGTTGTACCAGCGAAGTTACCCAACCAATGGAAGCCACTGGCCACGTGAGCATGTTCACATACAAAATGAACTCCACCAGGACATCAATATTGGCGATCTCTCCAGAAATAATCCTTCTTCCTCCTATATATATAACGAGAATATTGCTTATCCCGATTAACAGAACCATCAGCGGGAAGAAAAAGGCCTGAACTTTCACGAGGTCAATATTCTTATCACGGCTTCCATTACTCAGTTCGTGGAAATTGTGGTTGGTGTGCGATTCGAGTCCGTAGGATTTGATCACCGCGATCCCGCTGAAACTTTCCTGGGTAAAGGTGTTGAGTTTGGAAAGATATTGTTGAACGACCGTACTGCGTTTATGGATCGCCACACTGAGTTTATAGATCGAAAAGGCCAGAATCGGCAATGGAATTACCGTATATAAGGTCAGGATGGGTGCCGAACGGATCATGAAGATCAGTGTAATGGCGGTAGAGGCAAAGGTTGTGACGCTATACATGATCGCCGGGCCCAGGTACATTCGTACTTTGGAAACATCCTCGCTGATCCTGTTCATAAGGTCTCCCGTCCGGTTCTTTTTATAAAAATTCAGCGAGAGATTTTGATAATGTTCATAAACCTCGTTTTTCAGGTCATATTCCATATGCCTGGAAACCACGATAAATGTCTGTCTCATCAAAAATGTAAAAAAAGCAGCTACCAGCGTGGTTCCAACGATGAGCAGGATATTCCACATCAGCTGGTTTTTCACATAATCCAGGTCTGTAATTTTTCCATTCAGGTATTTTTCAATGATGACAGTGCTTTTCCCGATCAGCGGAACATAATAAATGGCAAAGATCCGGGCAGCGATCGTGATGACGAGTCCCAGCAATAATTTCCATTTATATTTTAAAAAAAGCTTATTGAGATGGCGAAGGTTTTTCATATTTGAAAAGGCAATTTTTTGAGGATCTTTTAATTTAACACCTTTTAAATGCTAATTTTTAAATATTTACTATTTTTGCGCCAGATTTTTGAAGGTTTTCAAAATCTAAAAAACTTTAAATTTCAACAATTATGCAAGTTGACGTTTTAAACGCAAACGAATTAAAAAAATCAGCTCCTGTATTTGGTCAGGTGTCTTTTGATGATCACGAGCAAATCGTTTTTTGCAACGACAAAGATACAGGTTTAAAGGCAATAATCGGTATTCATAATACGGTTTTAGGGCCTGCTCTGGGCGGTACCAGAATGTGGAATTATACCAGCGAATGGGAGGCATTGAACGATGTGCTGAGGTTATCGCGAGGGATGACTTTCAAAAGTGCCATCACCGGTTTGAACCTTGGTGGGGGGAAAGCCGTAATTATTGGTGATGCCAAGAAAGACAAGACTCCGGAGTTGATGAAGAAATTTGGAGAATTCGTGCATTCTCTTGGCGGGAAATACATTACTGCGGAAGATGTAGGAATGGAAACTGCCGATATGGATACGGTTCGCGAAGTGACACCTTATGTTACCGGAATTTCCGAATCAAAGGGTGGTGCAGGAAACCCTTCCCCGATCACGGCTTATGGTGTTTTTATGGGAATGAAAGCTTCGGCTAAATTCAAATACGGAAGCGATGATCTGGAAGGCAAGAAAGTACTGGTGCAGGGAATTGGCCATGTTGGGGAAACCCTGGTAGAATATCTTCGGGAAGATGGAGCTGAAGTTTTTATTACCGATATCAACGAAGATCGCCTGGAAGAAGTAAGTAAGAAGTATGGTGCAAAAATCTTCGATCAGGGTGATATTTACGCAGCTGATGTGGATATTTACGCTCCATGTGCTTTAGGTGCTACCATTAATGACAATACTATCGATCGTTTGCAGGTTGATATTATTGCTGGAGCTGCCAATAACCAGCTTTCCAATGAACTGGCTCATGGGGAAACGCTTCAGAAGAGAGGAATTGTTTACGCTCCGGATTTTCTGATCAACGCCGGTGGGATCATTAATGTGTATGCCGAACTGGAAAATTATGATCGTCAGGAGATCATGAGAAAGACCGAAAATATTTACAATACAACTTTGCGCATTCTGGAAAAGGCCAAAACTGATGATATTACGACTCATTTTGCTGCCTTGCAGATCGCCAAGCAACGAATTTCGGATAGAAAAAATCAGAATTTGAACTAGGCAGTTCTAATTTATTAGATATTTTTGCAGGGCGGAAGTTTAGTACTTTCGCCCTTAATTTTTCAAAAGTTCTTTTACAGCTATGTTGACACGAAGACATATCAGGGTTAAAGCAATGCAGTCTTTATATGCATTCAACCAAAGCCAGAATGATAATCTGAATACCGAGGAGAAATTCCTGATGAAAAGCATGGAAGAAATGTATGATCTGTTTCTTCTGCAATTAAGTCTAATTACCGAGATCAGGGAACATGCTGTAGAATACCTGGAAAAATCCCAGAAAAAACACCTTGCGACCAGCGAGGAAAAAAATCCGAACAGGAAATTTATTGATAATGCGATTTTTGAGATTCTCAATGAAAATGAGAGTTTACAAAATGCGTTAGAAAAGCACAAGGTCAACCAGTGGAAGCAGGATGACGAATATGTGGCGATCATCTGGAACGAGATTCGAAGCAGCCTGCTTTACGAAGACTATATGAGCACCAGGGAGAATGATTTCAAGGAAGATAAGAACTTTATCATCGATATTTTCAAGGAGATCATTGCACCGAACGATAAACTCTATGATTATCTGGAGGATCGAAAATTAACCTGGGTAGACGACCTTCCTTTGGTCAATACTGCAATTCTGAAATTACTTCAGAAGCTCAAGGAAAAGACCGGAAAGGAAAAGAAGATCGCGAAACTTTTTAAGAGTGAGGATGACAAGGAATTTGCCAAGAAACTTTTCAGAAAAACATACCTGAACGACGAGGAACTTTCCGAAGAAATGCTGGGGAAAACACCGAACTGGGATAAAGATCGTATCGCAGAGGTTGACATGATCCTCATTAAAATGGCGATCTGTGAATTTCTTAATTTCCCGAGTATTCCCGTAAAGGTGACCATCAACGAATACCTTGAGATCGCGAAGGAATACAGCACTCCAAAAAGTAGCATTTTTATCAATGGAGTACTGGATAAACTCTCTAAGGAATACCAAACGGAGAATAAATTAAATAAAATGGGCCGGGGCCTGATGTAGTAAAGAAAATTTAGTAATTTTAACCTTTAAAATTCAAAAAACAACTTCACCATGAAAAAAGCAATTTTAATGTTTGCGGCAGTAGGGGCAATGCTGTTTACCGGATGTAAGGATAATGCCTCAGATAAAGTAAAAGCTGAAAACGTGGAAACCGCGGCTGAACGTGATGCGCAGGCAACCGTTTATCCAGAGATCCAATTTGACGAAACTGAATTTGACTTCGGAGAGATCGAAAAAGGAACTGCGGTTGAGCATACTTTCAAATTCACCAACACCGGGAAAGCGCCATTGGTTATCACCAACGCGACCAGTTCTTGTGGTTGTACCATTCCTACATATCCTAAGAATGAAACCATTCAGCCAGGTGATTCAGGAGAATTGCTAGTGAAGTACAATGGTTCAGGAAACGGCCAGGTTACCAAAACCGTAACTGTTACTGCCAATACGGAAACTGGAAAAGAACAAATTCGAATTAAAGCCAACGTAAAGGCTACTGAAGATACAAACAGCTAAATTTATTTATGGAACAACTCACGCAGTTTGCGCCAATTATTTTAATGTTTGTGGTCGTGTATTTTTTTATGATACGCCCGCAAATGAAAAAAGCTAAACAGGAAAAACAGTTTGCCAGTGAGCTGAAAAGAGGGGATCGCGTGATCACCAAAAGCGGAATGCACGGTAAGATTGTGGACTTTAGCGAAAAAAACAATTCAGTAATCATTGAAACCGGAGCAGGGAAAATCACTTTTGATCGTTCTTCCATTTCTATGGAAATGAGCCAGAAGCTGAATGAGCCTGTCAAGGCAAAATAATTTAACAGGCATTTATGTCTAAAAAAAGCAGCCATTTGGCTGCTTTTTTTATTTAACAATTCTTGTATTTATCGTGGAGTCCGCCGCCAGCCTTGATCATGGGGATAATCTTTTCCAGCCGGGAGAGTTTGGTCTTTTCCTGCTTGGCTTCGGAAATATAATCGGCATATTCCCGCTGTTTTCCCCGAGTGAGCTTTTCGAAAGCCTGTTTGAGCTCGTCGTCTACCCGTAACATTTTTCCGAATTCTTCCGGGATGACTAGTTTCTTACTGGTATTGGCTTTGATCTCCTTACCTTCTTTCTGGTTCTGGATCGCTTCCCGGACATAGGGTAAAAGCCGGGAAGTATTCAGTTCGTCCTCTGCTGTAAGCCTGATCTGTCTCATCGCTTTGGTCTTTCCTTCCTGGGCGTTCACGAGCATGGCGGTATGCTCTTTCAGCAACGCGCCATTGAAGAACCAGAGACCGTAGTGATTTTTGAATCCGCTGAGTCCTACCACATTTTTACCATTGAGGGCGTAAACCGGTGAGCCCCATTTAATAGTGGGTTCCAGCTCTGTGGTCAGCATCATTTCATGGAGTTCAAGCAGTTCTTTTTCCCATTTTGTGTGTTTTTGAATATACTCTTCAACGGTCTTGACAGGCATTATTCGTATTTTTTAGCGGTTAATTCAGCTAATTTAACGATTACTTCGGTAGCTTTCTGCATGCTTTCCACCGGTACATATTCATATTTTCCGTGGAAGTTATGCCCGCCAGCGAAGATATTAGGGCATGGCAAACCTTTGAAGCTAAGCTGGGCTCCGTCTGTTCCGCCGCGAATCGGTTTGATGATAGGTTTTACATGAACGGCTTCCATCGCTTCTTTGGCAAGTTCAACGATGTGCATGACCGGTTCCACCTTTTCCCGCATGTTGAAATACTGGTCTTTGATCTCTACCTGGATGCAATCACGATCGTATTGCGAGCAGATCTCACTGGCTAGGTCTTTCATCATCTGCTTGCGCGCTTCAAAATGCGTTTTATCGTGATCCCTGATAATGTATTGTAATTTGGTTTCCTCCACATCACCCTCAATAGAGGTTAAATGGAAAAATCCCTGACGGCCTTCTGTATGTTCCGGTGTTTCCAAACGTGGCAGACTGTTGATGAAATCCTGAGCAATGTACATGCTGTTTATCATCTTATCTTTCGCATAGCCCGGGTGGACGCTTTTTCCTTGAACTTTTACCACGGCACCGGCGGCGTTGAAATTCTCGTACTCCAGCTCGCCAATCTGGCTGCCATCCATAGTGTAAGCCCATTCGGCTCCAAATTTCTGAACATCGAATTGATGCGCCCCGCGACCAATTTCTTCATCGGGAGTGAAGCAGATACGAATTTTGCCATGCGGAATATCCGGATTATTGATCAGGTATTCCATGGCGGTCATAATTTCCGTGATCCCGGCTTTATCATCGGCGCCCAATAAGGTATTCCCATCCGTAGTAATAATGGTCTGGCCTTTATACTGAAGGAGGTCATCAAAATAATCAGGAGACAGGACGATGTCCTTTTCCGCATTCAGCACAATATCTTTTCCGTCGTAATCTTCGATGATCTGAGGATTGACGTTGGTTCCGGAAAAATCTGGAGTCGTATCAAAATGAGAAACAAAACCGATCACCGGTACCTTATGCGGGACATTTGCCGGAAGCGTGGCCATCACATACGCGTGCTCGTCTATCGTCACATCTTCCATCCCGATCTGCTTCAGTTCTTCCACGAGCCTGTTGGCAAGATCCCATTGCTTGGGGGTACTTGGCGTCGTCTCGCTTTCAGGATCACTTTGAGTATCGATCTTCACGTAACCGATGAACCGGTCCATGATATGCTGTTTATTAGTCATTGTTAGTTAGGTTTGCTTCAAAAGTACCTATTTAGGTTGCTGCCTCAAAACCTTTTAAGTTTTCATATAGTTTTTAGCCATAAGCTTTTACTTTTGCAAAAACACAACGGAAATGTACAAATCCCTTATCAGGCCCTTGCTTTTTAAATTTGATCCCGAAAAGGTCCATTATTTCACTTTTGATTTTTTAAGAAACATTTTTCAAATTCCTGGAGCGGCGAAACTGCTGGAGAAGCAATTTCAGCTGAATGATCCCAGGCTGGAAAGAGAAGTTTTTGGGTTGACATTCAAAAATCCGGTTGGCCTGGCAGCAGGTTTCGATAAGGATGCCAAATTATACAGGGAATTGTCTTCTTTAGGATTCGGTTTTATTGAAGTTGGAACCGTGACGCCAAAACCCCAGCCGGGAAATGACAAAAAGCGATTGTTCAGATTAAAAGAAGACCAGGCGATCATCAATAGGATGGGTTTTAATAATGAAGGCGTGGAAAAGACCGTGGAACGACTTCGGAAGAATAACGGCGTCCTGGTAGGAGGTAATATTGGTAAAAATAAGATCACGCCAAATGAGCGCGCGGTCGAGGATTATGTCTTCAGCTTCAACGCGCTTTTTGAACTGGTAGATTATTTTGTGGTAAATGTGAGTTCGCCCAATACGCCAAATCTTCGGGAACTTCAGGATAAAGAACCTTTGACCAGATTGCTGAACACCCTTCAACAGGAAAATCAAAAAAGGCCAAAAAGCAAACCTGTTCTGCTGAAAATCGCACCAGATCTAACCGATACTCAGTTATTAGACATTATCGAGATCGTGCAGGAAACCAGGATCGCCGGGGTGATCGCGACCAATACGACCATTAGTCGGGAAGGTTTGAAATCAGAAAACAAGAATGAAACTGGCGGACTCAGCGGCAAGCCTCTAACCAAAAGGGCCACGGAAGTGATTCGGTTTCTTTCAGAAAAAAGTAACAAGGCATTTCCAATAATTGGGGTGGGAGGGATTCATTCAGCTGAGGATGCGCTGGAAAAACTGGATGCCGGCGCAAGCCTGGTTCAGCTATATACCGGTTTTATCTATGAAGGTCCGGCACTGATCAAAAAGATCAACCAGGCGATTCTGGAAAAAGCTGAAAGCTTTAAACAATAAGCAGGTATTCGGGTGAAACAATTTTTGTTACCAGTTTTCATCACCCTGAACCTGATCCAGGAAGTAGTGAAATTTTAAAATCCTGATAGATCGCGTTTTGGTTGAAGAATGAAATTAATGCCTATTTGTGCGGAAAATTTATAATGATGTCTAAACTATAAATTCTCAAATCTAATCTCTCATATCCTTCATGCTCGAACAATTACTGCCATTTCTTACTGCCTCGATCCTGCTCACCTTAGCTCCCGGCCCTGATATTATATATGTGCTGGTTCGATCGATCGCTTACGGGGCCAAACAGGGAATTGTAACCGCGTTGGGACTGGTTAGTGGTATTATTGTTCATACTACGCTGGTGGCGTTCGGAGTTTCGGCGGTCATCAAACAATCTGAAAATTTATTTCTCATCATAAAGATCTTTGGAGCAGTCTATTTATTATACCTCGCCTGGCAGGTGTATAAAAGCGATGCGAAAATTGCCTTTTCTGCGGAAGGTGTGGCGAATAAAAAACTAGGTTCTCTTTATCGGCAGGGATTTATCATGAACGTGCTTAATCCGAAAGTGGGAATTTTTTTCCTGGCATTTTTCCCGGGTTTTTTATGGAGTAGCGAGCTGGATACCGTCTGGCAATTCTATATTCTTGGTTTAGTTTTTATGTTCCAGGCACTGCTTATTTTCATTTTCGTTTCACTTCTTGCTGATAAGATTTCAGTCTATATCAAATCGCATCCAAAATCTGGTCATTTTCTGAAGTGGATGCAGGTAGTGGTTTTTATGCTGATCGCGCTGCTCATCTTCATTTAATTGAAGAATCTACAGAGAATCAGGGATTTTTAAATCACAGATTTCAGGATTTATAAAGAAAACATAATCTTTTTAGAAGTTCTCTAAAATAGTATCTTTGGTCGTATGGCAGAAATTAAGCTTATCGAATGTCCGCGGGACGCTATGCAGGGAATCAGGGAATTCATTCCCACGGAAAAAAAGGTCCAGTATATCCAGTCTCTTTTGCGTTGCGGCTTCGATACGATCGACTTCGGAAGTTTTGTTTCTCCCAAGGCCATTCCGCAAATGCGTGATACGGCTGAAGTTCTCTCGAAGCTAGATCTTTCTGCTACCCAAAGTAAATTGCTTGCGATCGTGGCCAATACCCGGGGCGCAGAAGATGCTTCCAAATTTGAGGAAATTGACTATTTAGGTTATCCTTTTTCCATTTCTGAAAACTTTCAGATGCGGAATACGCACAAAACCATCGCAGAATCGGTCGAAGTGCTGAAGGAGATCCTGGATATTGCCAATAACAGCGATAAAGAGGTGGTCGCTTATCTCAGTATGGGCTTCGGAAATCCCTATGGAGACCCATGGAACGTGGAGATCGTAGGGGAGTGGACAGAAAAACTGGCAGAAATGGGCGTCACGATCCTGTCACTTTCAGATACCGTGGGAACTTCCACGCCAGATATTATCGATTATCTTTTCTCCAATCTTATTCCGAAGTATCCGAATGTGGAATTTGGTGCGCACCTTCATACCACTCCGTCCAAATGGCATGAAAAGATCCACGCGGCCTACACTGCCGGTTGCCGCAGGTTTGACGGGGCGATCCAGGGTTTTGGTGGTTGCCCGATGGCTAAAGACGAACTCACCGGGAATATGCCTTCCGAAAAAATGCTGTCTTACTTCACACAGGCTAAGGCCGATACGAATATCAAAATGACCAGTTTTGAATCGGCTTACAATGAAGCTTCCAAAATCTTCGGGCAGTACCATTAAGAGAGTTTATGATTTTCCGCAGCAGTATCAATAAATATTATTTAAATTAAATCTAAATAAACTTGCGTCAGCTGAATGTGGATTCTATATTTGCGTCGTTATTTTAAACAAGTCTAAATAAAATATTCGATGAAAAAATCTTTTCTACTACTATTTACCGCAGGATCTTTTATTCTTACTTCCTGTTCAAACGATGACGATACGATCATCGATGAGCAAAGCGAGGTGGAGGTACCTGCTAACTATACTTTTGAAAGAAACGGTGAAACTACCGTAGATTATAACGGGCAAACTACCAGGTTGCAAATGTCTGCTGAAATGCTTTCGGTTTTCAATGATTTTGATAACACTACTGAAGAGCAGCTAATGAATATGTTCGCGAACGAAAATGCTCCTTTCTCGAACGCCGCTTTAAATGAGTCTACAAAAAGTGTAAAGTCCAAAGTTGCCGCTTCGAACCTGTATTTTTCTAATAATTCAGTAGAAAGCGCCGAGATCAAGGCAGATTTTGAGTCTTATATTTCCGGGCAGATGAACGAAGTAAAAGATAATAAAGACCAATTGGCAGAAGCCGGTGTTGCCGGGCAGATCGCGCAGGGAGAAAGAACTCGCTACGTGAGCGGCAAAGGTCTAGAATATAACCAGGCATTTGCCAAAAGTCTTATCGGTGGATTGCTGTTAGACCAGATGGTGAACAATTACCTTTCTCAACCAGTTCTGGATGAAGGTGATAACCAGGTGAATAACGATGATATGGTAACTGAAGATGGGAAGTCTTACACGACCATGGAACATAAGTGGGATGAGGCTTACGGGTACCTTTTCGGCGATCCATCCATTCCAACAGCCGATCCGCTGTCAGTTCTTGGGGAAAGTGATGATCATTTACTGTTCAGTTATTTGGGACAGGTGGCCGCAGATGACGATTTTGACGGACTTGCTGAAAGCACTTACGAAGCATTTAAAACCGGTCGTGCTGCGATCGTTGCGGGAGACTATGATCTTCGTGACGAGCAGGTGGCCATCATTCGTGAAAACCTTTCCAAAGTAATTGGTGTTCGCGCCGTACACTACCTGCAGGGAGGAAAATCGGCATTGGAAGAAGAAAATTACGGTGCTGCTTTTCACGAACTTTCCGAAGGATTTGGTTTCGTGTATAGCTTAAGATTTACTCACAATCCTGCTACCGGAGCACCATATGTTTCTAAAGAAAGCATCGATTCCTATAAAGAGGCTTTGTTGAGCGGGAACGGTTTCTGGGATGTGAACCCGGCAACCCTGGACAGCATTTCTGAAGAGATTGCCGCTGCTTATGGCTTCAGCGTTTCTCAGGCTGCTGAATAAGTAAAAATATAATGACACCGGGAGTGCTTGGAGGGCGTTCCCGGCTTTTTTAATAAATACTGTTATGAAGAAAATTTCAATAATCATGTTACTGGCACTGCTGAGTTTTGCCGCTTGTTCTACGGAAGATGATGGAAGTGGCGACCAAAATGGTGGCCAGACCGATAGTTTTGATCGCGGAGCGATGCTTTCTCACTGGGCAGATGATTTTATCGTTCCTGCTTTTCAGAATTTCAGCACAGCTACCAACAGTCTCAACCAGGCAACTGAAACATTCGCTGCAAACCCTTCGGCGGAAAATCTTACAGCCCTGAGAGCTGCTTACCGTTCGGCTTATATAGATTTTCAAAGTGTTTCCATGTTTGAGATCGGGAAAGCCGAGGAACTGAATTATAGAAATTTCCTGAATACCTACCCTGCAAATACCGAAAATATCCAGAGCAAGATTGCTTCAGGTTCCTATAACCTGGAATTGCCGTCTTCTTTTGCTGAACAGGGCTTCCCTGCGATCGATTACCTTCTTTATGGTTTGGCTGAAGATGATACCACACTCCTGGAATATTATACTTCTGGTGAAAATGCTGAAAATTACCGGGCATATTTAAGCGATGCGGCGGCTAGGATCAATGATCTTACTGCTGAAGTTACTGCGAGTTGGACCGGAAGCTATCGCGATACTTTTGTGGAAAATACCAGTTCTTCCAGCACCGGTTCAGTAGACCGGTTTACCAATGACTTTGTGATGTATTTTGAAAAATTTCTGCGCAGCGGTAAAATTGGCTATCCTGCCGGCGTGTTCTCCGGAACTCCGTCTCCGGTGAATGTGGAAGCGCTATATGCTGGTGATCTTTCCAAAGAATTGTACCAGGAAGCGGTGAACGCTTATAGCGACTTTTATGAAGGTGAAGGCTTCGGAAGTGCGGCTTCAGGCAAAAGCTACAAGCAATATTTGCAATATCTGGATAGCATGAAAGACGGGCAGGACCTGGCCGCTTTGATCAGCACTCAGTTTGCTGCCATTAGTAATCAGTCTGCAGCTTTAGATGCCAACCTGAAAAACCAGGTGGAAACAGATAATTCAGTAATGCTTGCTGCTTACGATGAACTGCAAAAAGCCGTAGTTTTGCTCAAATTAGACATGATGCAGGCTCTTTCAATCAGCGTGGATTATGTAGATTCTGACGGTGACTAAAATTTTTCAATGAATTCAAAGATCTCCAAATATCTGAATTCCTACACGGAAGCCGCCCCTTTGGCGGTTTTTCGTTTGTTATTCGGTATCATGATGTTTGTGAGTATCCTGCGTTTCTGGCTCAATGGCTGGATCGAAAAATTATACCTGCTCCCAAAATTTCATTTTTCCTATTACGGCTTTGCATGGGTCAAACCGCTGGGCAATTTTACCTACGTGATCTTTGCCATTTGCGGCCTCGCAGCATTGCTGGTGGCTGCCGGATTTAAATACCGACTGGCGATCATCACGTTTTTCCTCAGTTTTACCTATATCGAGCTGATGGATAAAACCACTTACCTGAATCATTATTATTTCATTAGTGTGCTGAGCTTCCTGATGATCTTTCTTCCTGCCGGAAATTATTTCTCAGTCGATGCGTGGAGAAATGCCCGTTCAAGGTTTCAGAAGATCCCACGATGGTGTGTAGATGCCATCAAACTGATGCTGGGGATCGTTTATTTCTACGCCGGCTTGGCAAAGCTTAATTCAGACTGGCTTTTTCGTGCCATGCCACTCAAGATCTGGCTTCCGTCGAAGTATGATTTGCCTTTTCTCGGGGACCTGATGCAGCAGGAATGGGTGCATTATGCCTTCAGCTGGAGCGGGATGCTCTACGATCTTTTTATTCCGTTTTTATTGCTTTGGAAGCGCACTCGGATTTTGGCCTTCGCCATGGTCGTCATTTTTCACGTTCTCACGCGAGTGTTGTTCCCAATCGGCATGTTTCCGTACATCATGATCGTGAGCGCATTGATCTTCTTTAGTCCGCAATTTCACCATCGGCTGCTTCAGTGGTTTTCGAATGTATTCGGAATTAAAAAACCAATTTTTGATACAGGCCGGCTGTATTTTCCGAAGCCTCAAAAGCGGAAGATTTTTAGAGGAATAGTTGCCGTTTTTTTTATGATTCAATTGCTATTTCCGTGGCGATACCTGTTATATCCCGGCGAATTGTTCTGGACAGAAGAAGGTTTTCGGTTTTCCTGGCGCGTGATGCTGATGGAGAAGGCCGGTTACGCCCAATTCAAGATCGTGGATGGCAAAACCGGAAAAAGATTTTATGTGGATAATTCTGATTTTCTGACGCCCTTTCAGGAGAAACAAATGAGCTTTCAGCCAGATTTCATACTGGAATATGCCCATTATCTGGCCAGGCATTTTGCCAAAGACGGGCATCAGAACATTGAAGTTTACGTGGAAAATTACGTGGCGCTAAACGGCAGAAAGAGTGCGCCATATATTTCGCCCGACGTAAATTTGCTTAATTTCGCCGACTCGTTCGAACACAAAACATTCATTTTACCATTTAATGATGAAATTAAAGGTCTTTAGTATACTTTTTCTAAGTTCATTTTCGCTTTTTGCGCAATTCAGTATCAGCGGAAAAGTAACTTCTGCGGAAACCGGGCTGCCGGTCGAAAGTGCGGAAGTCTGGAATAAAACCCTGGGAAAGGTGGTTTTGACCGATGCTGCCGGAAATTACCAAATGACCAACCTGAAGCCAGGAGCTTATACACTGGTCGCATTCGGGTATGAATATCAGATCGCTGAAAAACAGTTGGATCTCAGCCAAAATGTGCAGGTAGATTTCAGGCTGTCACCGCTGGCAGAAAGTCTTTCCGAAGTGGTTCTCAACGCGAGAAAAGAGCAACTTTTTGCCCTTCGAAAACTGCGGAAAGTGGAAGGAACGGCCATTTACGCCGGGAAGAAGAGTGAAGTGGTACTGATGGATAAGGTTTCCGGGAATAAGGCGGCCAATAAGGCCCGACAAATTTATAGTCAGGTCGTGGGGCTGAATATTTATGATAATGGGGATGCTGGAATCCAGCTGAATATCGGTGGTCGTGGGCTGGATCCCAACCGAACCCAGAATTTTAATACCAGGCAAAATGGTTACGATATTTCCGCAGATGTGCTGGGATATCCCGAAAGCTATTATACGCCCCCGGCTGAAGCGCTGGAAGAGATCCAGGTGGTTCGCGGCGCGGCTTCCCTGCAATATGGAACACAGTTCGGAGGGCTGCTCAACTTCAAATTTCACCAGCCATCAGATAAAAAGATTGAATTTCTAACAAGACAGTCGGTTGGATCCTACGATCTTTTCACGAGTTTCAATAGTCTGAGCGGGACCTTGGGAGATTTCAGTTATTACACATACTATAATTATAAAGGAGGAAAAGGTTTTAGGCCGAATTCCGAATACGATTCCCATAACGCCTTTGCACATCTTGGCTGGCAGGTTAGCGATAAGACCAAGATCAGCTTTGAATATACCTTTTTAGATTACCTGGCTCAGCAACCTGGCGGATTAACTGATTATCAGTTCTACGAAAATCCCGATTACAGCAACCGGGAACGCAACTGGTTTGATGTGAACTGGAATCTTTTTGCGTTGAAACTGGAGCAGCAGCTATCTGAAAATACCGAGTTCAGCCTGAATATTTTTGGCCTGGACGCGTCCAGAAAAGCGCTGGGTTTTCGTGAAAACAGGGTTTCTATCGTAGACCCGGGCGGGCCACGGGAACTGCTGGTAGATGATTTCAATAACTGGGGTGCTGAGGCACGGATTCTCACCCGGTACCAGCTTTTCGGGGAAGAATCGGTATTGCTTTTTGGTTCCAAATATTACCAGGCTAACAACAACCAGCAACAGGGACCGGGAAGCGACGGAATGGGACCTGATTTCAGTTTTTACAATCAGGAATATCCAAATTACCAGCGGCAGTCTGTCTTCGAATTTCCGAATCAAAACCTGGCATTCTTCGGGGAAAATATTTTCAATATTACCAACGAGTTCTCGATCACCCCGGGTATCCGAGTGGAATATATCAATACCGAGGCCAACGGGAATTATAAAAATATCGTGCTGGACCTGGCGGGAAATGCTTTGCTGGATGAAACTGTAGAGGAAAATCAGGATTTTGAAAGGAGTTTTGTGCTCCTGGGAGTGGGCAGTAGTTATAATCTAAATGCCTCCAATGAATTTTACGCGAACTTTTCCCAGAATTACCGGTCGGTGACCTTCAATGACATTCGAGTGGTGAACCCGAGTTACCAGGTAGATCCGAACATCAGCGATGAAAAAGGCTTTACAGCAGACCTTGGGATTCGCGGTCGTTTGGGTGATTTTTTATCTTATGACGCCAGCATCTTTGGTTTGAAATACCAGGATCGTATTGGTGAAATTCTGAAGGAAGAGGAACGGGTGAATGCCCAGGGAGAACTGGAAGAAACCGGAAGATTGATCCGTTTTCGAGGGAATATCGGGGATGCATTTATTTATGGTTTGGAAACATTTGCTGAATGGAATGTGAAGAACAGCCTGTTTCCGCAGCTGGAAGATTATCAGTTAAACCTGTTCCTGAATTCGGCATTTACCAAATCGGAATACATCCGTTCAGAGGCCAATAATGTGGAAGGAAATCAGGTGGAATTCATTCCCGCGGTGAATTTGAAGACGGGCGTAAATTTTGGTTATAAGAATTTTATCGCTGGTCTCCAGTATTCTTATTTGTCAAAACAGTATACCGATGCCACTAATGCTCCCCAGGATCGTGATGACCGGGTACGGGGAATTGAAGGGAGTATCCCGGCCTATGGAATTATGGATCTTTCGGCCTCTTACAGCTGGAAACGTTTCAGGCTGGAAAGCGGGATCAATAATTTACTAAATAATAGCTATTTCACACGAAGGGCCACAGGTTATCCCGGCCCGGGAATTATTCCCGCGCAGCCGCTGACCTGGTATACCACGCTCCAGTTTAAACTGTAGCTTAAGCGGAAGCTGTTGGAGCCCAGTGATTGCAAAGCATTCCCGGGGCGGCCTTTTGCGGATTCGCGCAGGTTGGACCCTGATATCGCTGGCAATTCAGGCAATTTGGTTCGTTTTTGATCACTTCTCTCATATGAAAGCTGTCGCAGGTGTGCTGGTGACCTACTGATACATCGTGCTGCCGGCAAAAATTTTTGTCGAATTTCTCGCAATTCATGCAGCTGTTTCCAAGTCTGATACTCATAACTAAAATTTTAGCCTTCTGAAAGTACGACAGAAAAGCTTCAGAAACAATATAAATTAGGTTTTGCAGCTTGCGATGAGAGCCTTTATTTGCTGCAAATTTGAAACAGCTCGTTGTTCTTCAGCCAGATGTTTCAAACTATTCATGGGAACGTTTTTATTGAAAATCTGTGATTGAATCTGCGTGGCGGTGCTATGAATTTCATTAAAACCGGCATTTTTAAAAAGGCCCGCATTTTCAGCGGTAATTCCCGCGCCGGGCAAAATCGTAATTTTTTCTGCTGAATTTTTTAGTTCCTTCAGCAGGTTCAATCCTTGTGAAGCTTTAGGCTGCTGACCGGAAGTCAAAACCCTGTTAGCGCCCATTTTTTCCAGTTGCAGAAGGGACTGAAGCGGGTCTGGAACCCAGTCGAATGCGCGGTGGAATGTGAAGGCTAAAGGCTTGCTTGCACGGATAAGTTCTTCGGTTCGGGGAATGTCAATTTCAGAATTCTCCAGTAGGATACCGGAAACAATCCCGCTGCATCCCAGTTTTTGACAGATTTGTATATCTTTTTTCATCGCTTCAAATTCCGCATCAGAATAGGTGAAATCACCACTTCTTGGCCTGATGAGCACAAATACGGGAATACTAAGTTGTTTCACAACTTCAGCAATGAGGCCATAAGATGGAGTGATTCCGCCCACAGCCAGTTCGGCACAAAGCTCAATGCGATCTGCTCCTGCGGCTTCAGCATTAATGGCCGATTCCAGGTTTCCGCAGCAAATTTCAATCGTCATAGAATTTTAAAAATTTGGATTTCTAAGAAAGGCTTAAAGTTAAGGTAAAATATTCCCGATTTTAATTTGTACATTTGCATGCAATTAATTCTTAATTGCAATGACCGCACACGAATCCAAAATCTTAGGAGAAGGCCTTACTTACGACGACGTTTTGCTCGTCCCGGCATTTTCTGAAGTACTTCCCAGGGAAGTTAGCATCACCTCCAAATTTACACGTAACATTCCAATTAATGTCCCGATCGTATCGGCTGCGATGGATACCGTTACTGAATCGCGCATGGCTATTGCCATGGCCAGGGAAGGAGGGATAGGTGTGCTCCATAAAAACATGACGATTGAACAACAGGCGCTGAAGGTACGAAAGGTGAAACGTGCCGAAAGCGGCATGATCATCGACCCGGTGACGCTGCCAATTTCTGCTACTGTGAAAGATGCCAAGGCTTCCATGAAGGAGCATAGCATTGGCGGGATCCCGATCGTGGATGAAGAAGGCAGGCTGCTGGGCATCGTGACCAATCGAGATCTACGTTTCGAAAAAAATAACAACAGGCCGATCGCCGAAGTAATGACTTCTGATAACCTGGTAACGGTTTCTGAAGGAACTTCGCTGGAAGATGCCGAAGATATCCTTCAGGAGAATAAAATTGAAAAACTACCGGTCGTCAACAAAGAAGATAAACTGGTTGGTCTCATCACCTTCCGGGATATTACGAAACTTACCCAAAAGCCGATGGCGAACAAGGATTCCTACGGAAGACTTCGTGTTGCCGCAGCGGTTGGAGTGACCGGTGACGCGGTAGATCGTGTGGAAGCCCTTGTAAATGCTGGCGTAGATGCCGTGATCATTGATACGGCACACGGGCATACTAAAGGAGTGGTTCATGTGCTGAAAGAAGTAAAGAAAAAATTTAAGGACCTGGAAGTGGTCGTTGGGAATATCGCTACTGCGGAAGCTGCAAAATATTTGGTGGAAGCTGGAGCTGATGCCGTGAAAGTAGGAATTGGTCCAGGTTCCATTTGTACAACAAGAGTGGTAGCCGGAGTGGGAGTTCCGCAATTTTCTGCGGTTCTGGAAGTGGCTGCGGCTATCAAAGGTTCTGGTGTGCCGGTAATTGCCGATGGTGGTATTCGTTACACGGGAGATATTCCAAAGGCGATCGCAGCAGGTGCCGATTGTGTGATGCTGGGTTCGTTGCTCGCCGGAACAAAGGAATCACCCGGAGAAACCATTATTTACGAAGGAAGAAAATTCAAGTCTTACCGCGGGATGGGCTCTGTTGAAGCAATGCAGAAAGGTTCTAAAGATCGTTATTTCCAGGATGTGGAAGATGATATCAAGAAACTGGTTCCGGAAGGTATCGTTGGTCGCGTGCCTTACAAAGGTGACCTGGAAGAAAGTATTCACCAGTTCGTAGGTGGTTTGAAAGCCGGTATGGGCTACTGTGGTGCGAAAGATGTGGAAACGCTTAAGGAAAACGGGCGGTTTGTGAAGATCACCGCCGCCGGGGTTCACGAAAGTCACCCGCACGATGTGACCATTACCAAGGAATCTCCTAATTACAGCAGGTAATTCAATAATATATATAGATACTAAAAAAGCCGGTTTTGAAACCGGCTTTTTTAATGAGTTGTTTTTCGGAAAATTATTTTCCCGAGTCGTCTTTTACAACGGTGTTCGGATTGGTTTGCGGAGCTTTCGCTTCGATTCCCAAAATATCCATCACTTTTTCCGTAATATCATCTTCTACCCGTGAAAAAGCGAGTCCGCTGGCGCTGGCGTGAAAGATCTGCGTATATCCTTCCTGCTGGATCACCTGTTTCATGGCAGCATCGATCTTTTCGTAAAGCGGCCCGGTTAGTTCGTTGCGCTTCATCTGGATCATCACACCTGCTTTCTGACGGAAACCTTTGATATCGTTTTCCAGTTCCATGAGTTTACCCTGCTTTTCTTTCAAAGCAGTTTCGCTCAGCGTGTCATTGGTCGCCTGGTAATCTTTTACCAGTGCCTCATAATCAGTAATATTGCCTTGAAGGTCGCCCTGCAACTGCTGGTTATACTCTTCCAGCTGCTTGTTCAGGTCGGCGGTCTCTGGCATTTGCGAGAGGATATATTCGGCGTCTATGGTGCCTATTTTACTCTGGGCGAACGTCGCCAAGCTTACAAAAAGAAATACTACGGCTAAACTTGCTTTTTTCATTTTTTAATTGATTTTTCGCAAATATAAGAGCCTGAAGAGAATATAGCTTCAAAATTTCTGAAAAATGGACTATCCTTCTTTCGGAACCCTGGTTCCATCTTCTGCGAAAGCCTTGAAATCTTTCATAAACTGGGAGGATTGTTTTTTAAAAGCGCCCGGCATGAGCGCACCGATTATTTTCATCATTCCGCTGAATTGGAATTCACTTTCTGAAGTCCATTCGGTATTTCCATTGATTTCCCGAAAATAGTTATGCTGAATATTGTACACGCCTTTTGCCTCGTAGGTTGCTGAAAATGCTTCCGGCAGTTCGTTCCGTAAGACCGTTTCAGTCATTTCGATCTTGCGGTTGTTCATGCGATATTTCAGCATGTTTGTAGAGCCTTCAGATCCCAGTTCTCCTGAAATTTGGTTAAATGAGAGGAAACCTCGCTGCCAGAGCGGGAAATTTTCAGGGTCTGAGAACTTGTCGATAAATTCCTTCCGCGGAATTCTCACGATTATTTGTTGCTGGTATTTCATAGTGAGCTGGTTTTGAAACTGCTAAAGTTAAACTACAGAAAAATAAGCCTTTAAATTATAATTTTTAATAATTCATTTTCGTTAAGGCAATTAGCTTGCAGAACCTTAAAGTATTCTTATTTTTGCGCGATAGGCAGTTGGAATGCAATTAGACTGTAGAGCAGCTGTTTAAACTTTTAGATTTTGAGACACTGTCTTAGAGCAATTTTTGGACTTATGTTGGTGCTGGTGACCAGTTGCCAGTATTTTGAAAAATCAGAAGATCGGGAACCGGTAGTTCGGGTAAACGATTCCTATCTGTATAAAGACGACATCAGTAAACTGCTGAATGAGGATACTTCGCCGCAGGACAGTGCGGTGATCGTTTCGAGTTATATCACCCGGTGGGCGACGCAACAATTGTTGATAGACCGCGCCAAACTGAATCTTCCGGAGCAGCAGCAACAGGAGTTCAACGACCTGGTGGCGAACTACCGGAATGAGCTTTATACCAATGCGTATACTGATGCGCTGGTTTCAAGAGATCTGGACACGACGCTGAACAATACGGAAATTGCCGAGTATTACGAGGCGAACAAGGAAAATTTCATCCTGAACGAAGACCTGGTAAAGTTGAGGTATATCAACCTTCCGAATGAGACGAACAACCTGGATGAGATCATTCAGAAATTCCGAAGATTCAATGAAGATGACCAGGCAGATCTGGCAAATATGGCCATACAGTTCCGGAATTACTCGATGAACGACTCGGTTTGGGTCAAAACCAAATCGGTTTACGATAAAATTGGACCGCTTTCTGCAGATGACAGGCAGACCTTGCTGAAAAAGTCTAATTTTATGCAGTTAAGTGATTCGCTAAACACCTATCTTGTTTACGTGAATGATGTGCTTACCAGAAATGACCAGGCACCGCTGGAATACGCGAAGCCTACGATCAGGGAAATATTGCTGAACAAGCGTAAACAGAACCTGATCAAAGAACTTGAGAAAGATATTACAAAAGATGCAATTGAAAATAATGAATTTGAAATCTACAATTAAATACAGCCTTTTAAGTATTGGGCTTTTGACCTGTTTAGGATCGTACGCGCAGGAAGTGGTGGTGACTGATAGTAGTTCCATCCCAATGAACGAACAGGTAGTAAAAGATACCGTAGTAGAAAAGGGAAAACAGCGACGTAAGGTAGATGGTATCGCCGCCGTGGTTGGGCAGTTTATCATCCTTGACAGCGATATAGACCTGATGTATAAGGATATGCAGAGCCAGGGGATTTCTACTGCTCAGGTTACCGATTGTAATCTGGCCGGTTCGCTGATGGAAAATAAATTATATGCCCACCAGGCCATCCAGGACAGTATCATTGTGACAGACGCGCAGGTAGAGGGTATTGTGGAACAGACCATCCAGGGGTTTTTGCAACAGGCAGGATCGATGGATCGCCTGCTGCAATTCTATAACAAAGACAGTGAGGAAGAACTGCGCACGGAACTCTTCGAACTAACCAAGCAACGCCAGCTTGCCCAGCGCATGCAGCAAAAGATCATTGAAGACGTGACCATTACTCCGGAAGAGGTCAAACAATATTACGATAATATGGAAGAGAAGCCGGTATTTGGTACCGAAGTAGAACTTTCACAAATCGTTATCGAACCGGAAGTGCCGGAAGAAGAAAGACAAAAAGTCATCGACAGGCTCAATGAATTCAAGGCAGATGTGGAAGACAATGGAGCGAGCTTTGCAACCAAAGCGGTATTGTACTCAGATGATCCGGGGACGGCTCCGGGCGGTGGAAAGATCACCATGACCCGTAAAGACCAGTTCGTAAAAGAGTTTAAAGATGTGGCCTTTAGTTTACAGGAAGGCGAGGTGAGTGAACCTTTCGAAACCATCTTCGGGTACCATATTATCAAGATCGATGATATTCGCGGTCAAACGGTAGACCTAAGGCATATCCTGCTCATTCCTGATGTGACCAATGCTTCAGTGGAAGCTGCTCGCAAGGAGATCGATACCGTGCGTAAAAAGATCGTAGATGGCGAGCTGGATTTTGCAGACGCAGCGAGAGAAGTTTCAGACGAAGAGGAGACCAGAAATGAAGGAGGGAAATTAATCAATCCGCGAACCAGTGATACCCGTTTTGAACTAACGAAAATGGATCCGGAACTTTTCCAGCAGGTGGAAGGTTTGGAAGAAGGAGAGATTTCCCAGGTTTTGAGACAGCAAACCAGGACAGGAAGACCTCAGTTCAAGATCATTAAAGTGACTAAAAAAATTCCGGAGCACGCGGCCGATTATGCTACCGATTATCAGAAGATCAAAGACCTGGCGCTTAAAGACAAGCAATTAAAGCGAATCGAAGAGTGGCAGAAAGAGAAGATCAACGATACCTATATCAAGGTGAACGGGAAATACCGTGATTGCGAATATACCAGCGAATGGGTAAAAGATAAAAATCAGTAATCATGAGTGATGTGGCTCTGGTAGAAAAACTGGTTTCCCGGCATCAGGAGCTCAGAAATGAGATTTCCAGGGTCATTGTGGGGCAGGATGCGGTGGTGAATGAAATCCTGATCTCTATTTTTTCAGGAGGACACTCCTTGCTGATTGGTGTTCCAGGGCTGGCAAAGACACTAATGGTCAATACCATTGCCAAAACCTTAGGGTTGGACTTTAAAAGAATTCAGTTCACACCAGATCTAATGCCGAGTGACATCCTTGGTGCCGAAATCCTGGATGAGAACCGAAATTTTAAATTTATCAAAGGTCCGGTTTTCACCAATATTCTTCTTGCTGACGAGATTAACAGAACGCCGCCAAAAACACAGGCTGCCCTGCTGGAAGCCATGCAGGAACGCGCCGTAACAGTGGCCGGCCATCATTATAAACTGGATCAGCCCTATTTTGTGCTGGCAACCCAAAACCCCATTGAGCAGGAAGGAACCTATCCCTTACCAGAGGCACAGCTGGATCGGTTCATGTTTGCGATCACCCTGGATTATCCAAGTTTTGAGGAAGAAGTTGCGGTAGTGAAAAATACCACTACTGATCAGACTGCGGAAGTGCGAAAACTCTTCAATGCGGCTGAAATTTCTGAAATTCAGCAGGTGATCAGGCGTATCCCGGTCCCTGATAATGTCGTAGAGTACGCGGTGCGGCTGGTTGGGAAAACCCGGCCCCACAAAGATTCCCCGGAACTCGTCCGCAATTATTTAGACTGGGGAGCAGGACCAAGAGCCTCCCAAAACCTGATTCTGGCCGCAAAAACTCATGCTGTGATCAATGGAAAGTTTTCCCCAGATATTGAAAATGTGCGTGCCGTAGCCTTCGGGATTTTGCGACACCGTATCATTAAAAATTACAAGGCTGAAGCCGAAGGAATTTCCGAAGAACATATCATCAGGGAACTTTTTTAGTAAAATTCCATTTTAAAAATATTCCGAAGACTTGCCAATTTTTTCAGTTTTGGCGAGATCGCATGAGAATGCCTCTTTTCGGGCTTAAATTTCTTTCCTTTCAAAAGTTTTTTTCGCTAAAAGCAATTCCGAAGAAACTATTTCCACAATTTATCCTGCTCAAAATTATCAAATTCTTAATCTGATCGATATTTTTTGATATTTGATAAATTTTTTAGTTGAAATACTGATTTTTCTGAGATTATTTTCATCTATACTTCATAAACACTTTCAATTTTCAAATACGAGCATAAATTCTTAATTTTGCGAGACTTTAGAATAAAAATTTATACAGGAATATGGCATACGATATTGATATGATCAAGCAGGTTTATAGCCACATGGCCGATCGTGTAAATAAAGCGCGCGAGGTTGTGGGTAAACCATTGACACTTTCAGAAAAAATTCTTTATTCTCACCTTTGGGATGGGGAAGCAAAAGAAGCCTTCAAAAGAGGTAAAGATTACGTAGAATTCGCGCCAGACAGGATTGCCTGCCAGGATGCGACTGCGCAAATGGCTTTGCTTCAGTTCATGCAGGCTGGGAAGAAAAAGGTAGCAGTACCAACAACTGTGCATTGTGATCACCTGATCCAGGCTAAAATGGGTGCGGCCATCGACCTTCAGGCGGCCAATAAGAGCAGTAGTGAGGTTTTTGATTTTCTGGAATCAGTATCTAATAAATACGGAATTGGTTTCTGGAAGCCGGGTGCAGGTATTATTCACCAGGTAGTTCTTGAAAACTATGCATTCCCGGGAGGTATGATGATTGGTACTGATTCTCACACGGTAAACGCCGGTGGTCTTGGTATGGTAGCTATTGGTGTTGGTGGAGCAGATGCTGTAGACGTGATGGCAGGAATGCCTTGGGAACTGAAATTCCCAAAATTGATTGGTGTGAAATTAACCGGATCACTTTCCGGATGGACTGCACCAAAAGATGTGATCCTTAAAGTTGCTGGTATTCTTACCGTGAAAGGTGGTACCGGAGCAATAATTGAATATTTCGGGGAAGGAGCCAGATCGATGTCTTGTACTGGTAAAGGTACCATTTGTAATATGGGAGCTGAGGTTGGAGCAACGACTTCAACTTTTGGTTATGACGATTCTATGGAACGTTACCTGCGCGCAACGAACCGTGCTGATGTGGCTGATGCTGCAAATGCCGTTCGTGAGCACCTGACCGGTGATGATGAGGTGTATGCAAATCCTGAGCAGTATTTTGATGAATTAATCGAAATCAACCTTTCAGAATTGAAACCTCACCTTAACGGTCCTTTTACTCCGGATTTGGCAACGCCAATTTCTGAAATGGGTGAAAAAGCAAAAGAAAATGACTGGCCAATCAATGTGGATTGGGGATTAATCGGCTCCTGTACCAACTCTTCTTATGAAGATTTGACCAGAGCTGCTTCGATTGCAAAACAGGCTGTAGATAAAAAGATCAAAGCGAAATCAGATTTCGGTATCAATCCTGGTTCTGAGCAAATTCGTTTTACTGCGGAAAGAGATGGCCTTCTTCAGATTTTTGAAGACCTGGAAGCTACCGTGTTTACAAACGCCTGCGGGCCATGTATTGGTCAGTGGGATCGTAGTGACCGCAAAGGGGAAGAGAAGAACACGATCGTTCACTCTTTCAACCGTAACTTCTCTAAACGTGCCGATGGTAACCCAAATACGCATGCTTTCGTAGGATCTCCTGAAATGGTTGCTGCAATTGCAATTTCGGGTAGACTGGATTTTGATCCCACACGTGATAAATTGATCAACGAGGATGGGGAAGAAGTGATGTTGGATGAGCCAAAAGGTATCGAATTGCCAACCAAAGGTTTTGCAGTAGAGGATCCTGGATATGTGGAGCCAAAAGAAGATGGTAGCGATGTAGAGGTAAAAGTAGCTTCAGATAGCGAACGTTTGCAACTGCTTACTCCATTTGAGCCATGGGATGGTAAAAACCTGATGGGTGCAAAACTATTGATCAAAGCATGGGGTAAATGTACTACTGATCATATTTCTATGGCTGGTCCATGGTTAAGATATCGTGGTCACCTGGATAATATTTCCAATAACTGTTTGATCGGTGCGGTGAACGCTTATAACAAGAAAACCAACTTCGTAAAAAGCCAGATCACTGGTGAATATGACGGAGTGCCGGCCGTTCAGAGAGAATACAAGGCTAAAGGTATTCCAACAGTAGTGGTTGGAGATCACAACTACGGAGAAGGATCTTCCAGAGAGCACGCGGCGATGGAGCCGAGACACCTTGGGGTAAAAGTAGTATTGGTTAAATCTTTCGCCCGTATTCATGAAACAAACCTGAAGAAACAGGGAATGTTGGGTCTTACTTTCGCCAATGAAGATGATTACGATTTGATTCAGGAAGATGATACCTTTAACTTTATTGATTTGGAGAACTTTGCGCCAGATACACCATTGACGATCGAGATCGTTCATGCTGATGGTAGTAAGGATACGATCAAAGCGAACCACACTTATAATGCGCCACAAATCGAGTGGTACAAGCATGGTTCTGCACTGAACCTTATCAAAAAACAAAATGCAGCATAATTTCTGCTGAAAATTGATACTGAAACTCCCGTGAAAACGGGAGTTTTTTTATGCACTTCCCGTAACTTTGCAGCACTAAAAAAAGGCTTATGAAACTCTTGAAGAATCAGTGGAGCAATATTATTTTTATCGTGATCATTTTGGCGCTGATCATTCCTTCCACTCGCAAACCTATTCAGATATTCGTAAATAAACTTATTAGTTTCGCACCTTCTGTGACCGATGAAGAAGAGCGTGAAACGATCGCCAGCTACAACTGGGCGCTGGAAGATGTGAATGGAAAGCGGGTCGATTTCAATCAGTTCAAAGGCGAAGTAATCGTGGTGAATTTCTGGGCGACCTGGTGCCCCCCTTGTTTGGCCGAAATGCCCTCATTCCAGGAGCTACACGAGGATTATGGCAACAAGGTGCGTTTCCTGTTCGTGTCTAACGAGGAGCATGAAACTGTTGATAATTTCATGAAGCGCAAACGTTTTGATCTTCCAAGTTTTAAAATGCTCAGCCAGGCACCTGCACCAATGGACGGGCGCACGCTCCCAACTACTTATGTCCTGAATAAAAAAGGGCAGATCGTGGTGGAAAAAGTGGGTTCTGCCGACTGGAATAGTGATAAATTCCGGAAAACGCTGGACGGTTTACTCGCCGAGTAATTACAATTTCCTGAAAAAAGATTTTAAAAATTCCCGGTGGTACATCGAAAACATAATGTTCCGGTTTTCTGAAGCGGTGGTTTCTTCATCCAAAAACCTGAAAATATCCGTGATCTCATTCTTGGTATATAACTTCTGAAAAAGGCCTTTTCCAAGATCGTTCCGTCGCATCAATACATCCAGGAAAATCGCATCGAATTTTCTGAATTTTTTATTGATCAGGTCTTTCCCGGGATGGTAACCACTTTTAATATTCTCGATCAACTTTTGGATTTTTTTCTCGGTATTTTTAAAGGAATAACCGGAAGAGGCTTTCACCCAGCCACCAGCCGTCCCGATCTTGGTGAGATAAGCGCTGTTTTCCTTTTCAAAAGGATAATCGGTCATGGGAATAACGCCTTTTTCAGTTTCTAGCACTTGCCATTCTTTCAATAACAGCACCTTCCGAAGATATTGCTCGAGCAATTCGTCATATTCTTCACTTCCGCTCATGTCTGGGGTGAAAAAAGTGAATTCTACCAGTGCTTTTTTTTCAGAAAAAGGAAGAACGTATGTGAAACAGGTTTTATTCTGGTAGGAAATGCGGTAATCCATCATTGTAAAGGCTTCCGGATCAAAAACTGCTTTCTCCGTTTCAATAAGTAAACCTTTAAAATGTTGGTAGATCAGGCTCGTGCGATCGGAAGTTTTGTAGGCTTCGTGCAACCGACTATCGAAAAAATGCGTCGCCGTATAGGTTTTGTTTTTTCCGATGGCCGTGCGCGTGACCAGGTCTATTTTTTCAATTTCATCATTGATAAAAAATACATCGGGTGAATCCTGGAGCAGGTCTTTGATCTTCTCGTAAAAATCAATGGAGCGTACCATTTTGTAGCGATATGGCCCAAGATCAAATTTTTCTGAAATTTCCGGAGTATTGAAATAAGTATAGGCCCACTTATGGTGAACGATATCGTCCCATTTGGCACCGCCATTTTCCCAATAACACCAGGTTTTGTCATTCCGAAGTTTTTCAGAAGGTTCTACAACGGCAATTTTCTTTCCTTTAAAAAAAACGTCCTGAGAAATTTCCGCAGCCAGTTGCAGCCCGGCCAGACCACCGCCCACTATCACGTAGAAATAATCTGGCGTTAGCATAGGGAATGATTATTTTTTGAAGTACTTGAACGGCACCAACAGCATCCCGAAACATTCTCCGTCATCTTTCCCCAGGTGTTTGTGATGCATTTTATGTGCTCTCCTGATGCCTTTTGCGTAGCGATTATTGGCATTTCGGAAGATCTTGAACCGCTGGTGGATGAAAATATCATGAACGGTAAAATAAGTGATCCCGTATGCAAGGATTCCCAGGCCAATTGGCAGGCCTAACCAGAAACCGGCATATTTCCAGCCGAGGAAGCAGCCAATGCTCACCAGTGCGTAAAAAACGAAGAACAAATCGTTGCGTTCCCACCAGCTGCTGTGATCTTTTTTATGATGATCCTGGTGCAGTTTCCAGAGAAAACCGTGCATGATATATTTATGTGTAAACCATGCCATCCCTTCCATGATGAGAAAAGTTCCCAGAAATACTACGATCCATAAAACTGTATTCATTATTCTGAGTTTTTATATGAGGTTTAAGCGATAGGAAAGATACGACTTTGCCAGCAATCCTGCTTTCTCGTAATTCGGCACCCGGATACGACGTTTCCTGATTTCCAGCGAGGGAACCTTTTTCAGTTTTTGAAGCAGTCGTCGATAGTAAATATAAGCGGTGTAGACACCAAATTTGGCTTCGACCGGTAATTCTGCGATACCTTTCAGGCCAAGATGAAAATCATTCTCAATTTCTTCAATGATATTGGTTTTGTTCACTTCGTCAAGTTCTGCAAGATCCACATTTGGGAAATAACTGCGGCTGAGGTCTTCGTAATCGGCTTTAAGATCCCGGAGGAAATTTACCTTTTGAAAGGCAGATCCCAGGCTCATGGCGGCCTGCTTGAGTTTTTGATATTTCTGGCTGTCACCTTTTACAAATACTTTGAGGCACATTAAACCTACAACATCAGCACTTCCGTAAATGTATTTATTGTATTCCTCGACGCTGAGATACGTGGTTTTGTGAAGGTCCAGACGCATACTTTCCATAAAAGAAATATAGAGATCTTCGGAAATTTGGTATTTGTGCACGGTTTCCTGAAAGGCGTTTAAAATGGGGTTCAGGCTTATCTTATTGTCAATCGCCTGGTGCAGGTCTTCCTCAAAATCGTCAAAAAGCTGCTCTTTATCATAATCATGGAAAGTATCCACAATTTCATCGGCCAGACGAACAAAACCGTAAATGTTGTAAATATCCTGCCTTATGGAAGGGGCAAGCATTTTGGTAGCAAGGGAGAAAGAGGTGCTATAGGAATTGGTCACCGTCTGGCTGCAACTTCTTGAGACCTCGTCAAAGATCGCTTTCATATCAATTTTTTTCATTTTTTTCAATCAGTCCGGCGGCCAGTTTTCCTGAAATCAGGGAAGGAGGGACACCGGGGCCGGGCACGGTTAACTGCCCGGTAAAGTAAAGCTGGTTAACTCTTTTACTTTTTATTTTTGGTCGTAAGAAAGCAGTCTGGAAGAGGGTGTTGGCCATTCCGTATGCATTTCCTTTATACGAATTATAGGCTTCTTTGAAGTCGTTAACGCAAAAGGATTTCTTAAAAATAACATTATTTTCGACTTTTTGGCCGGTTAATTGCTCAAACCGCCGAATAATGAGCTTAAAATAATAATTTCTTAATTCTTCTGTGTCTTCCAGGTCTGGTGCTAAAGGAATCAGGAAAATGCCTGCCTCTTTACCTTCCGGAGCGCAGCTGTCATCTGTAAGTGATGGAAAACTAGCATAAAAAAGCGGGTTTTCCGGCCACTTTGGATGGTCATATATATCCTTTGCGTGTTCCTGAAAATCAGAATCAAAGAAGAGGGTATGATGTGACACATTCTGAAGTTTTTTGTCAAAACCCACGTAAAATAGCAGGCTGGACGGGGCGAAGGTTTTTTTGTCCCAGTAAGCTTCGGAATACTGCCTAAATTTCTTCGGAAGTAGTTCTTCGGAATGGTGATAATCTGCGCCGCTCAAAACAATGTCTGAATGATATTCTTTTCCGCCAACGATCACGCCGCAGGCTTTATTATTTTTCAAAATAACCTGGTTAACGGGGCTGTTCAGATGGAAGTGCACTCCCAGTGATTCGGCTAATTGCTGAATACCCTCGATCACGGAATACATTCCGCCTTTAGGGTGCCAGGTACCAAGCCCGAAATCGGCATAGTTCATAAAGCTGTAAAATGCCGGAGTGTCTGAAGGTTTAGCGCCGAGAAATAACACGGGGAATTCCAGTATCTGGCGTAATTTGTCATTTCTGAAATCTTTTCCAACATCAGAACTGATATTGGTGAAAAAACGTCCAAGCCTCGTGATCGTTGCAGGAGTGACCAGTTCGAGGGGCGAAACTCCCGGCCGGTAGACCAGGTCCTTGATGGCGATGTCGTAATTATCCCGTGCTTTGGTGATGAATTCCCGAAGCTTTTCAGAACTTCCTGTTTCAACAGTTTCAAAACTTTGATAGATATTTTCGAGTCCGGCAGGAATAACCACGGAATCATCTTTTCCAAAATAGACTTCGTAAGCAGGATCCAGTTTTTCCAATTGGTAAAAATCAGCAGCACTTTTTCCGAAGTCCTGGAAAAAACGTTCGAAAACATCTGGCATCCAGTACCAGGTTGGACCAATATCAAAAGTAAACCCGTCTTTTTTATACTGCCGGGCACGGCCTCCAACCGTATCGTTTTTTTCAAAAATATGAACTTCATAACCGGCCTGGGCCAGATAGCAGCTCGCGGAAAGCGCTGAAAATCCAGAACCGATGATGTTGATTGTTTTAGGCATGTAGTTTAATCGAGCGTGTTTATAAAATCTTCAATATCGGCGTAAATTCTCACATTCTTGTCCAGTTCCACATTTTCCAGGTCACGGGTCCGGGCACCGAGCAGGTGCAGCGGAAAGGATTTCTCCTGGTTGAGCGTTTCCTGGAATTCCGCAATAAAGTCGGTTACATTGGTATTGACCGGCGATACGGTAAGATAACTTACGAAAGCGAGGTTGTTATGGATTTTCAAAAGATAGTCCATATTGTTAAGCGGGAGGCTTGGGCCAAGATAAATAGCGTTCTTTCCGCGGGAGAGAATCTCGTAGTTCAGATAAAGAATTCCAATATCATGGATCTCATTATCAGGCAGGAACAAAACATATAGTTTTTCAGAATTAAGCTCTTGAGAGGTCTTCAGTTCGGCGATATTGAGATAAATTTTTTGTTTGATCAGTTCCACGATATAATGCTCGTGAATAGGTTTGATTGTATCTGTTTGCCACAGCAGCCCGATCTCCTCTAGCAAAGGCAGGAAAACATCATGAAAGATATCCCGAAATTCCCGGGTCGCACTCAATTTATTATAAGTTTCGTGAAATAGCTTTTCATCGAAATTAAGCATAGAGACCTTAAAAGCGTTCTTGGATCGGTTTTCTTCACTGGAAGAAGCCGTAATGCGTTTTACCAGACTTATGATCTCCTGATCGCTCATCTTCGAAATGCGGGAAATCTTGTAACCATGTTCGTTCAAAAAGGAAATATTCAGCAGCTTTTGAAGGTTCTTGCCATCGTAAGTGCGAATATTGGTCTCGGTACGGTCAGGATTGAGAATGTCATAGCGTTTTTCCCAAATGCGAATGGTATGGGCTTTCACGCCACTGAGGTGTTCCAGGTCTTTAATGCTGAAACTTTGTTTAATATGTTCCATAACTTCAATGAATAGCTAAACAAATCTAAATATTAATTACGTAGAATTTATACAGGATATGTTAAATTGTTTATCTATTCAGTTAAAAAGTTAAACAAAAATTTTCAATAAGTATGGACATTCCTTTTTATCATTCCCGCAGAATGTCTTCCAGTCTTTTAGAAAGATGCTCGGTATCATTGATCACCGACCAAATTTTTCCTTTGGTATCCACGATCATGTGCGTAGGAAACCTGTCAACCTTTAAAGTATCGGAAATGTAATCTTTGGAAACAGCAATCGCCCGGTAGTTATACGTTCTTTCGCTCAGAAAATTCCGAAGTTCTTCTTCCTCATCAAATGCCAGGCTCAGAAAAATAACATTTTCATCGCGATACTTTTCTACCAGCCGATTCATTTCTGGTATTTCTTTCACGCAGGGAAGGCAATGAATGAACCAGAATTTAAATACGATCACCTTACCCAGAAGATCATTTTTTGTATAGGTATTTCCGTCAATATCGGTGTATTTGAAATCAGGATAGTCGTTTTCCACAAGGCGATAATTGCGCTGTTCATCCTGTGCCTGGGATTGTACGGTATTGCCAATGCTTACCGGAGCGTTCGGAATGATGCGCTGCAGCCGGTAAACTCTTTTGGTTTCTTCGGAAATCATCTTTACCGGAAAGTAACTTCCTTCATTCAGTTTATTCAGAAATTGCCTTTTACTGATTTCTTCAGCATTTTCATCCAGTGCGATAAAATTGGCCGAAAGGTCTATATGTGAAATATCGTACTGAAGCCAGGTTACAAAATCTTTCTGAAGGGCAGGAAAATCGATATCAGGATCCTGGTATTTAGGTTTTTGAGAGCAGCCAGCAAGTAACAAAGCACAGATCAGCAGCGAAAAAATCGGTTTCATGGGATTCTTATAATTTTTGCTTAAAGATAGAATATAGAACGAAGTAGGAAAAGTTTCGGGCCTGTGGAATGGCTGAAATACTGGAAATTCAATTCATGCGGCCATTCCCGGTTGTTGTTCTTTTCTACGCAACCGAAGAATGAATAAATAGGCAACCAGTAAATTTGGAACCCAACTGAGCCAGCCTACCATAAGGTATGCTTTGGGGAATTCTCCAAAAACGATGATGAGTAGGGGTAGCCAGATCCTGAGGGTCACGGCGGAAAAGCAGATGGCATAACTATAGATCATCCACTCCTGGTGTTTTCTGATGTGATGCTTTCTGATAGCGGTAAAAGCCAGCATACTGGTCGTTAGCCAAATGAGCGCGCTGAGACTGAATGCGATCTGGTTGGAAACTCCACCGGTCGCAAATTGCGCAATATATAAACCGCAGCTGCCACTTATTAACACCGCCAGCAGGTAGACTCGGCCAATATTCCGATGAATTCTCGGGCGGTTTTTCCGAAGACGGGAATGAAATTGCATCCAGCCAATTAACAGGGCGATACCTCCTAAAATGATATGTCCGTAAAAAGCAAAATTCCAGGTGAAGTCGGTAAGCAGTAACTGGGTCTTGGAAGAAAGAAGGCCAAAATTCCGGTCGATCACAAAATAGAGCAGGGGATAAAGTCCCACGGAAATACTCAGTATGCCGAAAAGTATCCATTTGGAAGAGTGGAGGAATTTTGCCAAAATCAGGAATTTCAAAAAATGATTGATATCCTGAAAGTAATTTAATTTCAGTTGATTATCAAAAAAAATAAAGATGCAATATGCTGATATTCAGCAAAACTTTCAGTAGAATGATAAGAAAATCTTCGGAAGAAGACTGAAAGGATGTGTAATAAGAAATTCGGGAGTTGAAAAAGTGCCCGAGGCGGGAGTCGAACCCGCACGCCCTAATGGACACATGGCCCTCAACCATGCCTGTCTACCAGTTCCAGCACCCGGGCGAAATCAAGGGTTTTCAAGAAGAATTCCCTGTAGAAAAAGTGATCTGGCTGGGGCTCGAACCCAGGACCCTCTCCTTAAAAGGGAGATGCTCTACCAACTGAGCTACCAGATCGTTAAAAACAGTATTATTAAGAACTAAAAAGTGATCTGGCTGGGGCTCGAACCCAGGACCCTCTCCTTAAAAGGGAGATGCTCTACCAACTGAGCTACCAGATCAATAAATACATTCTGCTTTTTTGCGAATGCGGGTGCAAATATACACCCATTAATTTATTTTTCAAGCCTAAATTGGTATAATTTTATCATAGTTTTGCCTTTCACTCATTTTAAGAAGGTTAGAATATGAAAATTTTTCTTTTAGGCTATATGGGATCGGGCAAATCTACGGTTGGAAAGTTGCTGGCTGAACGACTAAAACATCGATTTGTAGACCTGGATCAGTATATTGAAGATCAGGAAGATGAGAAGATCAGTAGCCTTTTTCAGAAGAAAGGCGAAATTTATTTTAGGAAAAAAGAACGGGCGGCTTTAGACGAATTACTGGAGATGGAGGAAGCCTTGGTCATTTCTCTGGGCGGCGGAACTCCTTGTTACGGAGATAATCTTCAGGTCATTCAAAATTCTGCCGAAAACACGACCGTGTACCTGAAATATTCTATACCAATTTTACTGGAACGTCTTTGGAAGGAGAAGGAGCACCGGCCGGTAATCAGTCACCTGGAAGATCGGGAAAAATTAGAGGAGTTTATCAGAAAGCACTTATTTGAAAGAGGTTTTTACTACAACCAAAGCAATTTGATCCTTTCCTGTGATGAGCAGTCACCTGAGCAAATTTGCGCGGCGATTCAGGAAAAACTACGATAATTCCACTCGGTCATTCCCTTCTTCAAAAACCACTTTCACTGTTTCGTTCAGCGAAGTGGAAAGAGAAATGCCTTTAAAATCGGCCTTTACAGGATATTTTTTGTGATTTCTGTCAACAAGGACTGCGGTTTGGAATTTCTTCAGAGGTACTGCCAAAAAATGTCTTACGCCGTAAATGAGCGTCGTTCCTGAATTCAATACATCGTCTACCAGGACGATCGATTTATTGGTGTATTCTTCAGAGGACAGGGAAGTCTCGATAGGCTCTAGCGGGTTTTTCTTATCTACCCGTACTTCGCAGATCGTAGAGTCTATTTCCGAAATCTGGTCGAGATCCTTTTTGATGCGTTTGGCCAGGGTAAAACCGCTGTTGGTAATTCCGGCAATGATGATCTCATTTTCGTCTATGTTGTTTTCGTAGATCTGGTAAGCAATTCTTCTGATTTTATGCTGAATCTGCTCGTTGTTCAAAATGGGGTGGCTCATGCTTCCGGCTTTTTGCTGAATTTAAAAAAGAGTTCTTTTCCCTGTCGCGGCGGGATCGAATTGTAACATTCCTCGAAAATATCGATTTTGAAATACGGACTAAAATACGTCAAATATTCGTCTTTGGAGCCTCCGAAGGGCGGCCCGTCGTTGGTAAATTCAAAATTGAAAAGAATCCCGGCTATTTTCCCATTTTCCTCTAATAATTCGGAAACTTTTTCCGCATAACTGGCGCGGATCTTGGGCTGTAGTGCACAAAAGAACGTTTGCTCCAGGATAAGATCGTACCTCTCCTGGTGGCTGAAGAAATTTTCGTGGTGCAAATGGGATTCCGGAAAATCTGGAACCCGGTTTTTCAGGTTTTGCAGCGGCTGTGAAGCGATGTCGACCACATGTACGTTTTTAAAACCGTTTTGGAAAAGATATTCTGCTTCATAGGAATTGCCACCGCCTGGAATCAAAATTTTCAGATCCTGATCCTGGAGCTGGTCGATGTAATTCTTTAAAGGAGTGGAAATTTCACCAATATCCCATCCGGTTCTATTTTCCTCATATCGCTCTTCCCAAAAATTCTTATTAGAGTCCATCATCTTCTGTATTTTCCGAAGCGTTATCAAACCAGTCATCGATATCACGCCGATCTTTCTTGGTAGGGCGCCCCGTTCCTTTTTTTCGGTAGTAATCTTTGGAATATTTCAGAAGATCAAGTTTTTCAAAGGCTTCTTTCGGGGTTTTATCCTGTACGTAGATATTCACCAGCTTGGCACCTACACGGTTTGGGGGTAGATCCAGGATTTCCAGTTCGTAATTGATCTGGTTCTTTCTCACCACCAGTTGATCACCAGGAAAAACATCTTTTGATGGTTTTAAATTTTCGGTTCCAATCTTCACTTTTCCCTGCTTGCAGGCATTGGTAGCGATGCTTCTGGTCTTGAAATATCGTACACACCATAAAAACTTGTCCACTCTCATAATTTGCTCCCTAAATCAACGTTCATTATTAAGCAAAAATACTAGAATATTGTATCTTGCGCGTCCAAAATAAATTTCTATGAAGATAAACAGACTTGCTGTAATTCTTTTAGTATCGATACTGGTTTTCAGCTGTAAGAAAGACGATGATGGTGACACCACGGTGAACCTTCGGGATAGAGGGGAACAGGCCATTGCTGATGACCAGGCAATTATCGAGTACCTTTCTACTCACTTTTACAATTATGAGGAGTTCGAAAACCCGCCTGAAGGTTTCGATTACGAGATAGTGTATGATACGATCGCCGGCGATAATGCTGGAAAAACGGCAATAATAGAATCTGATAAGCTCTTTACCAAAACCATTAACTACGAAGGTGTAGATCAATTATTATATGTTCTGAAAGTAAGGGAAGGTGCAGGAGAAAAGCCCACTTTTGCTGATTCTACTTATGTTGGTTACCGGGGTGAGCTTTTAGATCATACCGTTTTCAATAGTTATTATAAAGCTTCTTTGTGGTTTGATCTTGGTGGTTACCAGTATATTTCTAACGGAACAATTCGACAGGATGGCGGAACTATTCTTGGTTTTGCAAGAGGACTGGAAGAGTTCGGTGGAGCATCTGGTTATGAGATTCAGGCTGATAATACCGTTAAGTGGAATGATGATTACGGAATTGGTGCTTTATTCATTCCTTCCGGTTTAGGCTATTTTGCTGCACCTCCTACCACCAAGATCGGTGCCTACAAACCTTTGGTATTCAGTTTCAAATTATATAATGTGAACCAGGCTGATCATGACGGGGATGGTATTCCCTCGTATATGGAAGACCTGGATGGTGATAAAGAACTATTTACTGATGATACAGATGGAGATGGCCTGGCCAATAGCTCGGATACAGATGATGATGGTGATGGTACGCCAACGCGCGATGAGATCGAAATTGATGAAGAAACAGGAGCGATCACTCTAACTGACACCAATGGAGACGGAACACCTGATTATCTGGACCCCGACTTCTTTAAGAATGATTAATATTGAAGAATAACAGTATAAAAAAAATCCCCGGGAAAAATTCCCGGGGATTTTTTTTGCTTTAATGGTCTTTTTATAATTCGTAAGCCAGGCTCAGAATAAACTGTGATGGCCTGGAATCAATCCGGAAATTATTATCATTTGCCATCTCTCCAAATGCATCATTTTCAGAAAAAGCTCCTTCGTATCGAGCATCAAATCCTAATCTGCCAAATTGTAACCCCACTCCCAGCTGGTAGCCAACCGTAACCTGCTTGTCTACCTCTCCAATTTCAAAAGAAGTATTTTGCAGCTCGTTTTTCAGAATATACTGAAAGGATGGTCCAGCCTTAATATTTAAAGGGCCAATTACATTTACGCCCACCAGGACCGGAGCGTCGATCTTTTTAAGCGCATAGTCAAAATCCTTATAATCGGTATTCAGTTCAGTGTAGAGTAACTCTGGTCTTATGAAAATTCCTGCCAGCTCAAACTGGCCGTAAAGTCCGGCATGAAACCCGGCTTTTTCCTTCCCTTTTACGATTTGCGAAGCATCTTCAGTGAACATACTGAAATTTTCATAATCTCCGGTCGCTCCGTAATTAAAACCACCGGTGATCCCAAAGGAAGCGTTTTGTGCAAAGACAAAACTTCCGGTCATGAAAATGGCGGCAATCAAAAATTTCTTCATCATAGCATCTAAGTTATTTGTTAGGTTATTATAACGTTTAAAAATCGGCCTTATTTCTGAAACAAATAAAAAAGCCTTTCCTGAAACGGAAAGGCTTGATCTTCAGTTTTAATGCTGAATTATTTTCTCTTCATCACTTTTTCACAAGCGCTGACGATGGCCTTTGCGTTCAGACCGTACTTATCCATTAATTGTGCCGGAGTTCCGCTTTCCCCAAAAGTATCCTGGGTAGCAACGAATTCCTGAGGTGTTGGCTGATGTTGAGAAAGGGTTCTTGCAACGCTTTCCCCCAGACCTCCAAGATAGTTGTGTTCTTCAGCAGTCACGATGCAGCCGGTTTTTTTAACCGATTCTAAAATGGCTTTTTCGTCCAGTGGTTTGATCGTATGCATATCGATCACTTCGGCACTGATACCTTTTTCGTTCAGCTCTACGGCTGCCTGAACTGCTTCCCAAACCAGGTGACCGGTTGCAACGATCGTGACATCGGTTCCTTCATATAATTTTACTGCTTTACCAATCTCAAATTTCTGGTCTTCCGGAGTAAAATTGGCCACTTTTGGTCTTCCGAAACGAAGGTAAACCGGCCCTTCGTGTTCTGCGATAGCGATAGTGGCGGCTTTCGTCTGGTTGTAATCACAGGTATTGATGACGGTCATCCCTGGAAGCATTTTCATCAAGCCGATGTCTTCTAAAATCTGGTGAGTTGCACCGTCTTCTCCAAGGGTTACCCCGGAGTGGGATGCACAGATCTTTACATTTTTCCCGGAATAGGCAATGCTTTGCCTGATCTGGTCGTACACACGACCGGTCGCAAAATTGGCAAAAGTCCCGGCAAAAGGAATTTTTCCGCCAATGGTCAGCCCGGCAGCCATTCCCATCATGTTGGCCTCTGCAATACCAACCTGGAAAAAGCGCTCTGGATTTTCATCGATGAAATCCTGCATTTTTAATGAACCGATCAAATCAGCACAAAGGGCTACTACATTTGGATTCGTGCGTCCCAGTTCGGTAAGCCCATCACCAAAACCTGAACGTGTATCTTTACTTCCTGTATTTTTATATTCTTTCATAATGTTCTTTTTGAAGGGAGATTAATAATCGCCTAAAGTTTCAGGGTTTTGAGAAAGTGCGTTTTCCAGCTGCTCATCATTTGGAGCTTTACCATGCCAGGCATGCGTATGCATCATGAAATCCACACCATGTCCCATCACTGTATGCATCAGGATACAAACTGGTTTGCCTTTGCCGGTTCTGGTTTTAGCTTCCTGAAGCCCTTTGATCACCTGCTCAATATCATTCCCGTCTTCAATTTCCATTACATCCCAACCAAAAGCCTCGAATTTAGCGCGAAGATTACCCATTGGTAGAACGGTTTCCGTACTTCCGTCAATTTGCTGTCCGTTAAGATCTACAGTAGCGATTAGGTTATCTACACCTTTTGCTGAAGCGTACATGATCGCCTCCCAGTTTTGTCCCTCCTGAAGTTCCCCGTCTCCGTGGAGCGAGAAGATCAGATGTTTATCTTTATTCAGTTTTTTTGCCTGAGCAGCGCCGATAGCCACACTCATTCCCTGGCCCAGCGATCCTGAAGCCACCCGTATTCCCGGTAAGCCTTCGTGAGTGGTTGGGTGTCCCTGTAGCCTGGAGTCGATCAGTCTAAAAGTACTCAGTTCTTCTACAGGGAAATAACCGGTGCGAGCCAGCACGCTGTAAAATACTGGTGAAATATGGCCATTTGAAAGGAAGAACAGGTCTTCCCCATTTCCGTCCATATTGAAATCTGGATGGTGATCCATCACTTCTTTATAGAGCGCCGTGAAAAATTCGGTACAACCTAAAGATCCACCGGGGTGCCCCGAATTCACCTTATGCACCATTCGTAAAATATCCCGCCTAACCTGGGTGGCAAAATCCTGTAATTCTTTGATTTCTGGCATTTTTTATCGTGTTGTTTAACTGCAAACAAAAATAGGTTTTCTAAAATCTTTAGCCAAGTGCAACTATTGCAGTTATCAACTTTTTTGTCACTTTACTAACACGAATGCGTTGGTTTCATTCAATTTGCACTTAACTTCAGTATCTTTGCGCCCATTAAAGCGTACTATGAAATTTGAACTGAAAGGCAAAGATACGGGAAGCAAGGCTCGAGCCGGTAAGATCACAACCGATCATGGGGTGATCGAAACGCCCATTTTTATGCCGGTTGGAACGGTGGCTTCTGTGAAAGGAGTGCACCAGACAGAACTGAAAGAAGACATTAATCCTGATATTATCCTCGGGAACACCTATCATCTATATCTCAGGCCGCAAACCAATATTCTGAAAAAAGCCGGTGGACTTCATAAATTCATGAACTGGGACCGTAATATCCTTACTGATAGTGGTGGCTACCAGGTTTATTCCCTTTCCGCCAGGCGAAAGATCAAGGAGGAAGGAGTGAAGTTTAAATCGCACATCGATGGTTCCTATCATACTTTTACTCCAGAAAACGTCATGGAAATTCAGCGCGCAATAGGTGCCGATATTATCATGGCTTTTGACGAATGTACGCCCTATCCCTGCGATTATCACTATGCCAAAAGATCCATGCATATGACACATCGCTGGCTGGATCGTTGTATGACCCATCTAAAAAAGACTCCCGAGCTATACGGCTACAGCCAGACCTTGTTTCCTATCGTTCAGGGAAGCACCTATAAAGATCTGCGGATGGAATCTGCGGAATATATCGCCAATGCCGGAGCTGAAGGAAATGCGATCGGCGGACTTTCAGTAGGGGAACCCGCGGAAGAGATGTATGCCATGACTGAAGTGGTGACCAATATTCTTCCGGAAGATAAGCCGCGCTACCTGATGGGCGTTGGAACACCCATCAATATTCTGGAAAATATCGCGTTAGGAGTCGATATGTTCGATTGTGTGATGCCTACCCGTAATGGCCGAAATGGAATGCTGTTTACGGCTCACGGGACCATCAACATCAAAAACAAAAAGTGGGAAGACGATTTTTCGCCTTTGGATGAAGAAGGAACTTCATTTGTAGATACGATGTACAGCAAGGCTTACGTTCGGCATTTATTTTCAGTAAATGAAATGCTTGGCAGGCAAATTGCGAGCATTCATAACCTGGCTTTTTATCTTTGGTTGGTAAGAGAGGCAAGAAAACATATCTTAGCCGGAGATTTTACCCCCTGGAAGGATAAGATGGTAAAACAAATGGATAAACGATTATAATCCGGGAACTTGAAGATTCTTGACTGGTACATTCTGAAACGCTATCTGGGAACTTTTCTCACGATGCTTTTCCTATTTATTCCTATCGGGATTACCGTAAATCTTGCGGAAAAGATCGATAAGATCCTGGAAAACCAGGTGCCCTTCATGGAGGTGGTGTATTATTATTTCGATTTCATCATCTATTTTGCCAATCTCTTATTCCCAATTTTCCTGTTCCTTTCAGTGATCTGGTTCACGTCAAAACTGGCGATGAATACCGAAATTATCGCCTATCTGAGCAGTGGAGTTTCATTCTATCGTTTTCTAAGACCGTACCTGATCGGGGCGACGATCGTATGCCTTGGAGCGCTGGCCAGTTCCATGTATCTCGCGCCACAGGCGAATAAAGGCTATAATGAATTTATTTATCAGTACCTGAAAAAAGGGAAGGAGGCCCAGGAAACCAGCGATGTTTACCGGCAGATCAATGATCAGGAATTCATTTACGCGAGTCATTTTCAGCCTAAATCACAATCGGCCAGGAATTTCACATTGGAGCATTTTGAAAATAACGAACTGAAGTTCAAGCTCAGCGCATCGACCTTGAAATGGGAAGAAGAAGACAGTTTATATCATTTAAAGCGGGTAGACAAGAGAATTGTGGGGAAGGAGCGGGACAGTATTCTGTATCTACGAACCCTGGATACCCTTCTTCCGTTCGAATTTGATGAACTCACTCCTGAAAATTATATCGCGGAAACCCTTAATTTCACCGAACTCAACGATTTTATTGAAAAAGAACAACGCAGAGGCTCCGGTAACATCAATCGTTATTTGGTAGTGGCCTATAAAAGATGGAGTATTCCCGTTTCAGCTTTCATTCTTACCATTATTGCGGTAGCGGTTTCGTCGTTTAAAAGAAGGGGCGGAATGGGCGTGAACCTGGCAGTGGGGATTTCACTGGCATTTGTCTATGTTTTCTTCGACAAGGTCTTCGGAACTATCGCGGAACAATCTACTTTTTCTCCATTTTTGGCGGTTTGGTTCCCTAATTTTGTTTTCGGGCTCCTCGCAGTAGTGCTATTACTACGAGCCAAGCGCTAATCTCAAAACTTCTGAAGAAATTTAAGACCGAACGGGAATCCATCCCTTTAAAAGTTATTATATTTGTAGGCTGTAAAATTAAATACCATACCCAACTATGGAATATTTAGATTTTGAACAACCTATTAAGGAGTTAGAAGATCAGTATAAAAAAGCTTGCAATATCGGTGAAGAGAGTGAGGTAGACGTAACGGCGACCTGCAAGCAAATCGAGAAGAAACTTAAAGAGAAAAAGAAGGAAATCTATAAAAATCTCACGCCCTGGCAAAGGGTTCAGATCTCGCGCCATCCCAACCGCCCATATACATTAGATTACATTCATGCTATTTGTGGAGACACCTTCCTGGAGCTGCATGGAGATCGAAATGTACGCGATGACAAGGCGATGATCGGTGGTCTGGGGAAAATTGGTGACCAGAGCTATATGTTCATTGGTCAGCAAAAAGGTTACAATACCAAAACCCGCCAGTATCGCAATTTTGGAATGGCAAATCCAGAAGGTTACCGGAAGGCACTTCGCCTGATGAAATCTGCGGAAAAATTCAATATTCCTGTAGTGTGTTTTGTAGATACCCCGGGAGCTTATCCTGGCCTGGAAGCTGAAGAGCGCGGACAGGGAGAAGCCATCGCCCGAAATATCCTGGAAATGACCAGGCTTGAAGTTCCAATTATCGTGGTGATCATTGGGGAAGGAGCCAGTGGCGGAGCATTAGGAATTGGAGTGGGAGACAAGGTGATGATGCTGGAAAATACGTGGTATTCGGTTATTTCTCCGGAATCCTGTTCTTCCATTCTTTGGAGAAGCTGGGATTATAAAGAGCAGGCGGCAGAAGCTTTAAAACTTACCGCCACCGATATGAAAAAGCAGAAACTGATCGATGAGATCATTAAAGAACCGCTTGGTGGTGCGCACGGCAATCGCGACGAGATTTTTGATACGGTAAAATCTTCAATTTCTCAAGCTTATGATGATTTGAAAAACTTATCACCAAAGGAGCGTATCGAAAAAAGAATGGACAAGTACCTGGCAATGGGTGTGTTCGACGGATAGATTCTTTGTTTATAAAACGTCTTTGAAAATCCGGAATTTTCTTTCCGGATTTTTTTATCTTATTAACAGAAAATAAAACTTATCAACATCCAATTTGTTGATGACCTGTGAAGGAAGTTCGGCCGCATTTTTTAAGATTGCATTAACAAATTGGTTACTTTCGTTATATGGAAAAAATCACCTCCCCTCAAAGTATTTCTTATAAAAAGCAAAATGTCGTAAGCCTGGAAAAAGGCAAGATACCTCCGCAAGCTATTGATTTAGAGGAGGTTGTTCTGGGTGCGATGATGATTGATAAGAAAGGGGTCGATGAGATCATCGACATCCTTCATGCGGATGCTTTTTATAAAAACGCCCACAAACTCATATACGGCGCCGTTAAAAAGCTTTTTGATAATTCTGAGGCAATTGACTTATTAACCGTTTCCAACCAGCTGAAAAAGGATGGAAATTTTGATAAGGCTGGGGGAGATTATTATTTGATTCAGCTTACCCAGAAAGTATCCTCTTCCGCGCATATCGAATTTCACGCTAGGATCATTCTTCAGAAATATATTCAACGGAGCCTGATCAAGATTTCCAGTGAGATCATTGAGGAAGCTTATGATGAAGGAACCGATGTTTTTGATCTGCTGGACAACGCGGAGGCAAAACTCTATGAAGTAACACAGGGGAACATTCAGCGTTCCACGGAAACTGCCCAGAGTTTGGTCATGCAGGCGAAGAAAAAGATCCAGGAAATCTCCAATAAGGAAGGTTTAAGTGGTATTCCTTCAGGATTCGAAAAATTGGATGAACTTACTTCCGGTTGGCAACCTTCAGATTTGATCATCGTGGCGGCACGACCAGGTATGGGTAAAACGGCTTTAACGCTTTCGATGGCCAGAAACATGGCGGTAGACCAAAGTGTTCCCGTAGCATTCTTCTCCCTGGAAATGTCCTCGGTACAGTTGATTACCCGTTTGATTTCTTCGGAAACCGGGCTTTCTTCGGAAAAACTTCGTACCGGTAAACTCGAACAGCACGAATGGGAACAATTAAACGTGAAGGTAAAAGATCTGGAAAAAGCACCGCTTTTTATCGATGATACACCTTCCCTGTCTATTTTCGATCTTCGTGCGAAAGCAAGACGTCTCGCTTCCCAACACGGCATTCGCCTGATCGTAATTGACTACCTTCAGCTGATGACCGCCGGAGGAAGCCAGAAGGGAGGAAACAGGGAGCAGGAAATTTCTACGATATCACGTAACCTGAAAGCCCTGGCAAAAGAATTGAGCGTTCCGGTGATCGCTCTTTCACAGCTTTCACGTGCGGTGGAAACCCGTGGAGGGAGTAAAAGACCTTTACTGTCTGACCTTAGGGAATCTGGGGCGATCGAGCAGGATGCGGATATCGTTTCGTTCATTTACCGTCCTGAATATTATAAAATTGAAGAATGGGATGATGAGGAACGAACGCCTACACAAGGGCAGGCAGAATTCATCGTAGCGAAGCACCGTAATGGTGGTTTGGAAAATATCAGGCTGAAATTCATTGGAGAACTCGGTAAATTTGATAATTTAGAAGACTTCAGTTTTCCTTCTGAAATTCCTTCCAGGATGAACAGTGGGGATGATGACGACGGTTTCGGAAATCATAATCTGCCAAACCCGAGTGCAGATGAAGCTTTTGGCAGTTCCATGAACGATTTTGATGATGACAACGACGTACCATTTTAAAGGCTCAGAAAAATTCTATAAGAACATATTGTTTAAAAATAATAGCAGCAGACTTTTCAGTAAAAAAAGTCTGCTGTTTTTGTTTCTATGGCTAACAGTTTTTTCAGCACAGGCTTCCAGGATTCTGATCCCGATGGATGCCGAAAGCCAAGGAGATCACCTGAAAGCTTATGGAATCGTGTATTATGCGCTGGAAAATCAGTTAAAAGTAACCTGGTTGTTGAACTATCGAGGGGGGGCTTTTTTAATTTCCGATGCACAGAACCTTCAGAAGGAATGCCAGATTCGAGGAGTGGATTATGAACAGGTCAGTGATGCTAAGGCCACTTCGATATTAGAAGAAATTAATAGCCCAGCGAAAAATATGGAAGCCGTGGAACTGGAAAAAGCCCCGAAGATCGCAGTCTATTCTCCACAAGGCAATAAACCCTGGGATGACGCCGTAACTATGGCACTGACTTATGCAGAGATTCCGTATAAAACCATTTATGATCGGGAGGTGCTTGCAGATGGTTTGTTATTGTATGACTGGCTGCACCTGCACCACGAGGATTTCACGGGGCAGTACGGAAAATTTTATGCCGCTTTTCGAACGACTCCATGGTATATACAGGATAAAAAAGATGCGGAAGCACTTGCGGCAGACCTGGGATATTCAAAGGTTTCCGAAGAAAAACTGGCAGTTGCAACCAAAATCAGGGATTTTGTAATTGGCGGTGGATTTATGTTTGCCATGTGCAGCGCGACCGATAGTTTTGATATTGCACTTTCAGCAAACGGCGTGGATATCTGTGAGCCTATGTTTGATGGTGATCCAAGCGAACCCGGATACCAGTCAAAAATTGACTTCGGAAATACTTTTGCTTTTAAAGATTTTCAGTTGGAGCGAAACCCGATGGTCTATGAATTTTCAGATATAGATATGACTACGAAAAGAAATATCGCTGCGGAAAATGACTATTTTACCCTAATGGATTATTCGGCTAAATGGGACGTGGTACCAACGATGCTTACGCAAAATCATACCCGTTTGGTCAAAGGATTTATGGGCCAGACAACCAGTTTTGATCCTGATTTAATCAAACCTGGCGTTCTGATTATGGGAGAATGTAAATTGAATGGTGAGGCGCGTTACATACATGGCGTCAAAGGCAAGGGTTTTTTTACTTTTTACGGCGGGCACGACCCGGAAGATTATGAACATCGGGTTGGGGATCCTAAAACCGAGCTCGAGCTGCATCCTAATTCTCCCGGTTATCGCTTAATACTGAATAATGTTCTCTTTCCGGCGGCCAAGAAAAAACCACAAAAAACCTAATAATGCAGTCTATTATAAAACTGGTTGTAATTGGTTTTTTTTTGATGACAGCTCAATATTCTGGCGCTCAGGAATTATATCAAATTCCGGAAAACACTACCACTGGCTGGTCCAGTTTTGAAAACCCTAAGGCTGAAAAGGGTGAGGGAGGTAAAGAGAACAAAGGAGCAAAAGGTCATGCCTTTAATCAGATCAGGGCGGGGGAATCAATAGATCTGCTAAATATTGAAGGGAGCGGAGTGGTAAACCGCATCTGGATGACTTTCAGTGATCGTAGTCCGGAGATATTACGATCTTTGGTGATAGAAATGTATTGGGATCAAAAAGAGAAGCCTGCAGTTTCAGTTCCTATCGGCGATTTCTTCGGAATTGGACTCGGGAAGCGCGTGCCGTTTGAAAGCGTTTTTTTTACCGATCCTGAAGGGCGCTCGTTTAATTGCTATATTCCAATGCCTTTTAAAACTGCCGCGAGGATTGTTGTGAGAAATGAATCAGATAAAGATCTTGGCGCGCTCTTTTATGATATTAATTTCAGTAGAAAGCATTTTGACCATAAGATAAGCTATTTCCATGCTTACTGGCACAGGGAGATGGAAACAGAACTCGGAAAGGATTTTGAAATTCTTCCGAAGATCTCCGGAAAAGGACGTTTCTTAGGAACTAATATCGGGGTGAAAACAGCCGAGTCTTATGAAGATACCTGGTTTGGCGAAGGAGAGGTAAAGATGTATATTGACGGGGACTCAGATTATCCAAGTTTGGTAGGTTCGGGAACGGAAGATTATATAGGTACTGCATACGGTCAGGGTGCTTTTTCACATCAATTCCAAGGATCGCCGATAGCTGATGCGAAAAAGGGTCTTTTTGCTTTTTACAGATATCATCAGCCCGATCCTGTTTATTTCTACAATGACATTAGGGTAACAATTCAGCAAATTGGAGGAGCTCCGAAAGAAAAGGTTCTGGAAATGGCTAACAGGGGAGTCGCTCTAAAACCTATCACGATAGATTCGCGAGATGGTTTTGTGAAATTGCTAGAAGGCGATTTTGACGACCTGGAAGATCCATCTTTACCTGATGGATGGACCAATTTTTATCGAAGTGATGATGTATCAGCCACAGCTTATTTTTATTTAGATAAGCCAGTTTCAGAGTTACCAGCTTTGCAGAAACTTGAGGAGAGATTGATTCAGTCAGAATAAGATGTAAGAATTATGAGAATATTTCAGAAGGAAATACGGTTAAAGGCGAGACCAAGGGGATTCCATTTGGTAACAGATGAAATAGTGAGTCAATTTTCAGAAATATCAAAAATTGAAGCGGGGTTTCTTCAGGTCTTTATCAAACATACTTCAGCAAGTCTCACAATTAATGAGAATGCTGATCCTAGTGTTCGCGAAGATTTTGAATCTCATTTTAATAAAATGGTTCCGGAAAATCAGCCATACTACAAACATACATTGGAAGGTCCCGATGATATGCCGGCACATATCAAAACTGCTTTAACTGGAATTTCTCTACAAATTCCAATAACCAATGGTAAGTTAAATCTGGGAACTTGGCAGGGAATTTATCTCTGCGAACATCGCGATCATGGTGGCGCAAGAAAACTGGTTTTGACGGCCTATGGAAAATAAAAAATCCCGCCGGAGCGGGATTTTTCGATAAGAGAGTATAATCGTTTATTTTACTTTTTCTACAATCGCTTTAAAAGCTTCTGGGTTGTTCATCGCCAAATCGGCAAGAACCTTACGGTTCAAATCGATATTGCTGGCTTTCAATTTCCCCATAAATTGAGAATAAGACATCCCGCTCATTCTTGCAGCCGCGTTGATACGCATGATCCACAAGGAACGGAAATTACGTTTTTTAGCTTTACGGTCTCTGTAAGCATATAACATTGCTTTGTCAACCGCGTTTTTGGCTACTGTCCACACGTTTTTACGACGTCCGAAGTAACCTTTGGCTTGCTTAAGAACTTTTTTTCTACGAGCTCTTTTCGCAACAGAATTTACTGATCTTGGCATAATTTTACTTTTTTTGTAGCAGGCGACCGTTTCCGGTACTTTTAAAACAGTTTTCTAATTTTTAACTGTTTTGCCGCACTCCATGGTTAAACATTAATTGAAACCTGAATTGCTTCAGTTTACTTCAAACGTAACTGAAGTTTCACATTTTCCTTATCTGCATCATGTACCAAAGTACTGTGAGTTAAGGCTAGCTTACGTTTCTTAGACTTCTTGGTTAAGATGTGACTTTTGAACGCGTGCTTTCTTTTAATTTTTCCGGTACCAGTTAGCTTAAAGCGTTTTTTGGCACTGGATTTCGTTTTCATTTTAGGCATTTCAGTCCTTCTTTTATAATTAACTCTCTTATTTTCTTATTTCGTTGTTTTCTTTGGAGCCATGAACATCGTCATTCTCTTTCCTTCCAACTTCGGCATTTGCTCCACTTTTCCGTATTCTTCCAGATCCTGGGCCAGACGTAGCAATAAGATTTCCCCTTTGTCCTTGAATACGATCGAGCGACCTTTGAAAAATACGAAGGCTTTCAATTTGGCACCCTCCTTTAAGAATTTCTCCGCATTACGTTTTTTAAATTCGTAATCGTGATCATCTGTATTTGGTCCAAATCTAATCTCCTTGACCACCACTTTCGTAGCTTTGGCCTTCATGGCTTTCTCACGCTTCTTCTGTTCGTAAAGGAATTTTTTATAATCCATTACCTTTACAACAGGTGGTTCAGCATTTGGAGAAATCTCTACCAGATCAAGTCCCATTTCCTGTGCAAGCGACAGGGCTTGTCTGGCAGGAATTACCTGCATTTCTACATTGTCACCAACCAGACGCACTTTATCGGCTCTGATCTTTTCATTAATTCGGTGTTGCTCTTCTTTTTGTCTCCCGAATTTATTCGGTTTTTTCCTTCTTATTGCTATGGCTATAAATTTTAATTAAACTTCAGTTTCAAAAGGTTTCAAGGTACTATTGATTTCGGTATTTATCAAATTTGCAAAATCTTCTACGCTCATCGTTCCCAAATCTCCTTCGCTATGTTTTCGTACAGAAACCGTACCATCCTTCTCTTCCTGCTCACCTACTATCAGCATATACGGGAATTTTTGCACTTCGGCTTCCCTGATTTTCTTGCCAATAGTCTCATTCCTGTTGTCTACAAGGGCGCGAATTTCGTTATTTTCAAGCAAAGTTAAAACTTTTTGGGAGTATTTTTCATATTTCTCACTGAGAGAGAGAATGATAGCCTGCTCGGGCATTAACCATAAAGGGAAGTTCCCACCGGTGTGTTCCAGTAAGATAGCTACAAAACGCTCCATACTTCCGAAAGGTGCTCGGTGAATCATCACCGGGCGGTGTTCCTCGTTATCACTACCTTTATAGGTAAGATCAAAACGTTCTGGCAGGTTGTAATCTACCTGAATGGTTCCAAGCTGCCAGCTTCGTCCAAGGGCATCTTTCACCATGAAGTCCAGTTTTGGTCCGTAGAAAGCCGCTTCACCGGTTTCTACTACGTAATTCAAACCTTTTTCCTTGGCGGCATTCAGGATCGCATTTTCAGCTTTTTCCCAAACTTCGTCGCTTCCTATATATTTATCCTTATTCTCGGGATCGCGTAATGATACCTGTGCCGTAAAATTTTCAAAACCTAAAGATGAGAATACATATAAGGTAAGATCAATTACTTTTTTAAATTCTTCATCCAATTGGTCTGGTGTACAGAAAAGGTGTGCGTCATCCTGTGTAAAACCACGAACTCGGGTAAGTCCGTGCAATTCTCCACTTTGTTCGTAGCGATAAACTGTTCCGAATTCCGCAAAACGCTTCGGAAGATCACGGTAGCTCCAGGAGGAAGATTTATAGATCTCACAATGATGCGGACAGTTCATTGGTTTCAGCAAAAATTCCTCTCCTTCATTAGGAGTATGAATCGGCTGAAAACTGTCTTCTCCATATTTAGCGTAATGACCGGAAGTGACATATAATTCTTTATGGCCGATATGTGGGGAAACCACCATTTCATATCCGGCTTTTTTCTGAGCTTTTTTCAGGAAATTTTCCAGGCGTTCACGCAAAGCGGCACCTTTTGGCAGCCATAGTGGCAGTCCCTGACCAACCTTTTGGGAAAAAGTGAATAATTCCAGCTCTTTTCCTAATTTACGATGATCCCGTTTTTTGGCTTCTTCTAATAAGGCAAGGTATTCTTTTAAGTCTTTTTGCTTCGGAAAGGAAATTCCATACACCCTTGTTAACTGAGGGTTGTTTTCGTCGCCTCGCCAGTAAGCTCCTGCAACGTTCATCAGTTTAACCGCTTTAATAATCCCGGTATTCGGAATATGTCCGCCGCGACATAGGTCTGTAAAGGTATCGTGATCGCAGAAAGTGATCGTTCCGTCCTCCAGATTTTCGATTAGTTCTACCTTAAAAGGATTGTTCTCTTTTTTATAGAAATTCAGCGCTTCATCTTTGGAAACAGCACGCATTTGGAAATCATGCTTTCCTCGGGCAATCTCCAGCATTCGATCTTCGATCTTTTTAAAGTCGGAATCTGAAATTTTATGCTCGCCAAAATCGACGTCATAATAAAACCCATTGTCGATTGCTGGTCCAATGCTTAGCTTGGCGCCGGGATACAGGTCTTGGATTGCCTGGGCCATCACGTGAGAAGAAGAATGCCAGAATGCCTTTTTTCCTTCTTCATCGTTCCACGTATAGAGTACAAGATCGCCGTCTTCGGTCAAAGGCGTTACCGTTTCAACCGTAGTTCCATTAAATTTTGCTGAAATGACATTTCTGGCCAGACCTTCACTGATGCTTTTTGCTACATCTATAGGAGTGGCTCCGTTTTCAAATTCTTTGATGCTGCCATCAGGCAGGGTGATCTTGATCATTTTTAATAATTTTTGAAGGCACAAAGATAAGGTGTTGGGATTGGTTGCGCAATATTGGAATGACTAATAATATTGTAGGTGTGGAGCCGGTTGAAAATTTATTTTTCTGAAACGCATTTCAGGTTCAGGGAGTTAGCATTAAAACTTAAAAATTTGCTAAAAAAGTTTATTGGAGATTTGGAAGAGTGTCTTTTTCTGTCTTATATTTGCACCCGCTTTCGCAGGAAAGTGTTGTTCATTGAGAGTTGGTTTTTTGCTGAGTTGTTGGGGGTGTAAGGAGAGGAAAGAAGAAAAAACAGCTGCTAAAAATTTTTTCAAAAAAGTTTTGGTGGAAAGCAAAAAACAGTTGTATATTTGCAGCCGCTTTGAAAAACAAGTGGTGTTGAAAAAAAGGAGCTGCCGTCGGGGCATGTAGAGGGGTTCGAGTCCTTAAGTTCTAACAAAGATGAAGATCATTGACATATTGAATTGACAGGGATTATATAGAGGTATATAATTCAGTGTATAAGAATTAAGACGAAACGTCAGACCTGAGCAATTTCTTGGTAGTTGTTACATTATATAAGAATTAACGATGAAGAGTTTGATCCTGGCTCAGGATGAACGCTAGCGGCAGGCCTAACACATGCAAGTCGAACGGTAACAGGAATTAGCTTGCTAATTTGCTGACGAGTGGCGCACGGGTGCGTAACGCGTATACAATCTGCCTTTAAGCGGGAAATAGCCCATGGAAACGTGGATTAATGTCCCATAGTATTATGGATTCACCTGGATTTATAATTAAACATTTATGGCTTAAAGATGAGTATGCGTCCTATTAGCTAGATGGTAAGGTAACGGCTTACCATGGCAACGATAGGTAGGGGTCCTGAGAGGGAGATCCCCCACACTGGTACTGAGACACGGACCAGACTCCTACGGGAGGCAGCAGTGAGGAATATTGGACAATGGAGGCAACTCTGATCCAGCCATGCCGCGTGCAGGAAGACTGCCCTATGGGTTGTAAACTGCTTTTATACAGGAAGAACCACACCTACGTGTAGGTGCTTGACGGTACTGTATGAATAAGGATCGGCTAACTCCGTGCCAGCAGCCGCGGTAATACGGAGGATCCAAGCGTTATCCGGAATCATTGGGTTTAAAGGGTCCGTAGGCGGGACAATAAGTCAGTGGTGAAAGTCTTCCGCTCAACGGGAGAATTGCCATTGATACTGTTGTTCTTGAATTAGTATGAAGTGGTTGGAATGAGTAGTGTAGCGGTGAAATGCATAGATATTACTCAGAACACCTATTGCGAAGGCAGATCACTAATACTATATTGACGCTGATGGACGAAAGCGTAGGTAGCGAACAGGATTAGATACCCTGGTAGTCTACGCCGTAAACGATGGTCACTAGCTGTCCGGCCTAATTGAGGGCTGGGTGGCTAAGCGAAAGTGATAAGTGACCCACCTGGGGAGTACGTTCGCAAGAATGAAACTCAAAGGAATTGACGGGGGCCCGCACAAGCGGTGGAGCATGTGGTTTAATTCGATGATACGCGAGGAACCTTACCAGGGCTTAAATGCAGTCTGACAGGAGTGGAAACACTCCCTTCTTCGGACAGATTGCAAGGTGCTGCATGGTTGTCGTCAGCTCGTGCCGTGAGGTGTCAGGTTAAGTCCTATAACGAGCGCAACCCCTTTCGTTAGTTGCCAGCGAGTCATGTCGGGAACTCTAGCGAGACTGCCGGTGCAAACCGTGAGGAAGGTGGGGATGACGTCAAATCATCACGGCCCTTACGTCCTGGGCCACACACGTGCTACAATGGTAGGGACAGAGGGCAGCTACCCCGCGAGGGGATGCGAATCTTTAAACCCTATCACAGTTCGGATCGCAGTCTGCAACTCGACTGCGTGAAGCTGGAATCGCTAGTAATCGCACATCAGCCATGGTGCGGTGAATACGTTCCCGGGCCTTGTACACACCGCCCGTCAAGCCATGGAAGCCGGGGGTACCTGAAGTCCGTCACCGTAAGGAGCGGCCTAGGGTAAAACTGGTAACTGGGGCTAAGTCGTAACAAGGTAGCCGTACCGGAAGGTGCGGCTGGAACACCTCCTTTCTAGAGCCAAGCTGTACTTATAAACAGCCAGCGCAATTACCAGATAGGGAGTTGTTACTAACAGAGAAGACCTCTTTGGTCTTGATTCTTATACTGTCAATTTGATTATATGTGAGATGTATACTGTATAAAGTATGCTGTATATGGAAGTTTTTTTCTGATACATTATACAATTGACCTTATACATGACACAAAGGACAGTCTCATAGCTCAGCTGGTTAGAGCGCTACACTGATAATGTAGAGGTCGGCAGTTCGAGTCTGCCTGAGACTACTTAAGAAGTAATTTTTTAAGCCTTAGGGCGAAAAGGGAATTACGAAGTTCATTAAAAGATATTGAAAGGAAATTTTAGAAGTTGGGTTTGTTACGAGTTGGAAAGACTCTTAACTCATAACTAAGAACTCATAACTGAAAAATGGGGGATTAGCTCAGCTGGCTAGAGCGCCTGCCTTGCACGCAGGAGGTCATCGGTTCGACTCCGATATTCTCCACCAAGTTTAGATGTTAGATGCTGGACTTGAGATGTTAGATTGTCTAATATCTCATATCTAAGATCTCAAATCTAGACAGAACGTTCATTGACATATTGAAGAAACAAATAATACGAGAGACGCTATTTAATTATAGATAGAATAATCTAAGGTAAATAAATACATTATAAAAGAAAGATCTAGAGATAGATCACGAGCATTAGAAGCAAAACGCATACAAGCTAGATAAGGGCGTATGGGGGATGCCTAGGCTCTCAGAGGCGAAGAAGGACGTGATAAGCTGCGAAAAGCTGCGGGGATTGGCACATACAAGTTGATCCGCAGATATCCGAATGGGGCAACCCACTTAGTTGAAGGCTAAGTATCCGCAAGGAGGCGAACCCGGGGAACTGAAACATCTAAGTACCCGGAGGAAGAGAAAACAATAGTGATTGCGCTAGTAGTGGCGAGCGAACGCGCAGTAGCCCAAACCAATGAGTTTACGGACTTATTGGGGTTGTAGGACTGCAATATAGATTGTATCATGAACTAGAATCATCTGGAAAGATGAGCCATAGACGGTGACAGCCCGGTATGGGTAAGTGCATATAATTTTAGCAGGATCCTGAGTAGTGCGGGGCACGTGAAACCCTGTATGAATCCGGCGGGACCATCCGCCAAGGCTAAATACTCCTGAGAGACCGATAGTGAACCAGTACCGTGAGGGAAAGGTGAAAAGAACCCTGAACAAGGGAGTGAAATAGAACCTGAAACCATACGCTTACAAGCGGTCGGAGCCCCTTTGGGGTGACGGCGTGCCTTTTGCATAATGAGCCTACGAGTTACCGTTTCCAGCAAGGTTAAGCACTTC